>JAAEQP010000482.1 GCA_024231375.1 bacterium
CATCGGCGGCGACTCCATCGATTGGAAACTCGCATACGCCGGGAACTCTGGATTCCTGTACAACGAAGACGACTCGCTCCCCGCAGCGGGCAACGTGACATATGCTGACATGACCGTCTCGCACTTCCACGCGGGCAACGTCGTGCGTGTCACGGGGCATCTAAGGGACGCGATCAACAACGGGTATTTCGATGCTATCCGCGCCGAGATGGAAGCGGGTATTAGCGGACTGATCCACAAGGTCGAGGAGAAGCTGGTCACGCTGTTTGAAGCGGCCATCAACGATGACGCATCATATGGTGGCAAGACCCGCAGCACAGTCCACGCCGATTCTGACGTGACCGCTGGCGGTTCTGCCGCGATGACCTTGGCGATGCTCTCTGAGATGTATGAGACACAGCAACTCGACCCAAGGGCTACCGTGTACGACCCCCGCGACCACATCATCATCAGCTCGCCCGAGCAGCAGACCGCGTACACAGAGGTTGCTACCGGCACCATCGTCACTGGCGATGCAGAGGCGGCGGGGGCGAACCTGCCGTATGGCACGCAGCAGACCGACGCGAGCCTAGACGCTGGACTGATGAAGCACGCCATGTTCTACAACGGCATCCCGTGGGTTGCCGTGCCGACCATCACGAACACTCTCGTGTTCTTGACCCGGCGCAGCGACATCATCATCGAGGAGGCCCGCCCCGTCACCATCGAGCCGCTTGGCAAGATTGACGACAGCGACCGCTTCCTGATTTCGTGGGCAGGCGGCTTGGCGCATCTCGACCCGTATCGCGCCTCCCGCATCGAAGCCCTCACCACCTAGAAAAATTGATCGGCCTTCGGGCCGCAAGGAGATTGCAAAATGGCTGATGATCCAATGACCCTTTCCAGCGTCACGGAATACGTGATGACGGATGGACTCAAATTCGTCGCAGGCGTGGCCACGGGGCCGAGCGACTACGACGCCACCAACGGCGCAGCGATGGACGTGTCCTCGTATGTGCAAACCATCGTCGGGGGTATTTCATTTAATGGCGTTACCGCGAAGGCAGACGCGTTGATTTATCCGACGTACGTAAACGACGACTACACCGACGCCGACGGCGGCGCGGTCTACTTCACATGGGGCACCGCAGAGGATGACGAGGCTTTCCGCAACGTCTCCGATCAGTCGGACCTCGACGCGTATCAGTGGCACTTCTCGTTCGTCGGGACCGAGGTCACACGCACCTAGCAACAACCGAGCGCGAAGGGGCGCACCAATGGACCCGCCCTGCCCCCATACCTGCGTGGTGTCATTAGCCACGCGGCCGGGGTGGGTCCGCCTTTAATGGAGGCTACACAATGAGTATTGATTGGGGCGGATATTCCGCACGAGGCAAGACGATCGCGCACATTAAACCGCAACTGCTGCCCGCCGATTACGGCAAGTGGTCGTTGACTGACATCATGCTCGACGCAAACGAGCGGCGTCACATGGCCTACTTCATCTTCGACGGGCTCGACGCAAGCGGAACCAAGCAACCGGGGCGCGAGTTCAACAACCCTGACGGCACGACGTTCACGTTCAGGTTCGAAGTGCTCACGCGCCAAGCGTGTTGCCGCGACAAAAACGGCGTCAGGTTTTGGGATCGCGCGCAAGGGCGCGAGGTGTGGGGTGACGAGAAGAAGGACTTACTGCCCGAGGTGGGCGACATGCCGAAGCCGGGTGATGTCGTGGAGTGGAAGGCGCAGCGCAAGGCGGTCGACGAACAAGGCAACGAGGTTGACGCACGCACGCTGAAGCGATGGGCAATCAACGGTGAACGCCCCGAGGATTACGTCGAGTTTATTGTCGACAAAGATGGCTGCATCAATGTCCCATACCCGTTCGCGCTTGCGATGCTCACGCGCAAGGGGCAAAAGATTTCGCAACCGAGGTTTCGCAAGATCGACAAGGCGGACAAGACCCGCCGCAAGCTTACAAATTGGTGGTTCCGAGAGGCCCCGCCCACACCAGAAAACTAGGAGTTAGAATGAGTCGCTCCCTCCAAACATACGCGGAGACGTTCACGGCAGCGGCGGTGGATGTTGACCTAACTTTCAACGATGCTGTACGCGTCCATTCCGTCGCGTTGAAGATTAACACAGCGCCCACCACGTCCGAGAGTTTGGTAATTGCGCACGACGCCATCGACGGCGCTGCGTATGACACCACGCTGCGATCTGTGGACCTGTCGACGTATTCAGCCACCTCGATTGTGTGGCAATCTGGGCGGCGGCTCGCGCGCGGGGACATTCTCAAGCTGGACTATACGAACACCGACGGGAGGACGATCGGCGTCGTTGTTTATTACGACAACGTATCAACGGCCGATACCGCAGACGGCCCCGATCAGATGTTCGTTAATGGTGCGCTGCTCGGCTCCATCGACGCAGACATCGGCAAGTTAGAGGTTGCCAACGTGCCGCTCATGGGCACCACGGTCGACGTGGACTTCGACGGTTCGGTTGCTTCGGCGGCTGTGGTCGCGGCAGGTCCGGTCATGCTGTGCGCTACCGAGGATTGCTATTGCGTGTGGGGCGCTACCCCGACGGCGGCGGCGGCGGCTCCCTCGTGGTATCTCCCTGCGGGCGTGATGTTCGTTGTCGAGAGTGACGGCACCAAGATTGCGGCGATTAAGAAAGCGGTCGCGGGCAAACTGTCCATCACCCCCCTGACTTAGACCATGGCTATTCTCATTCCAGACGCGGGGCAGCAGGGGCGGTACGCGCACCTGACGCTACAGACGCACAGCGAGCCAAGCAGTTGCTTGCGCGCGGGCACGTCCATCACGCCGAGTGGTGGGGGGTCCGCGCAGACACTTACCGCACGGTACAAGGGCGCGGGCGCAGACGGGACCGACTTCGATTATTGGACGTACGGTTGGACGCTCCCGATTACGGGCGGCACGGTGCCTACCTACAACGTCGGCTCACCGCTCTTGGGCAGTGACGACGATGCGGTGAAGTTCAACGCCGATGGTTACTACGCCGACGCGGGAACCACCAACGGCAACATCGCGACAGACGATCTGGTAGCACGGATGGTCGTAAAAACACCGGCCAACACAAGTGTTTTGTTCGGCAAGCGCGAGGGTGGCGTGGGGTGGGAAGTGTCTTGGACAGCGGGCACACACAAGTTTGTTTTTTATCTAGTTGACGCCAGCGGCGGGACGACGGTGGCCAGTGCTGCGTTGGCTGATAATACATGGTACACGGCTAGCCTTTGGGCTAACCGCGACGGCAGTGCCCAATGGTATGTCAACGGGGCTGCGAGCGGGGCAGCGGTGGATATTAGCGGACGGGCGCTCACTCTTGACAGCGCGTCAAAATTTGCCATCGGCGCAAATGGAAACGACGCCAACCACACGAACGGATCGATATCATATTTTGATGTAACACATTCTGCGGCGTGGCTGACGTCGCATTCAAATGCGGTGAGCGCGGCACTATTTCACGATAGCGTGACAGGGCACACGCCCCAGAACGCGCTCGGGGACTCGGTGCCATCAGTGAAGACGAGAGCCTTTTCGGCTATGCTCGATAAGCGAGAGAGCGGCGCACGAAAATATTACTACGTCGGGAGCGAGTGGCTACCCATGTGCTCGCGCGTGGACTCCAACGGCGACAGCCTCCAAGGGTATCTGAGCGAGGCGGCAGCGGAGAACCTTTGCACGAGGTCGAGCGATCTTAATCATGCCGACTGGACAAAGACGCGATCATCTATTGCCAACGATGACGAAACAGCGCCTGACAAATCAGCGACGATGGACAAACTATTAGAGGACGGCACGGCGGCAAATACACATTGGGCCAGCATCGACTTCACCGCTGCAAACACCACAGCGTACACGCTTTCTATCTTCGCCAAAGCAGACGAGCGCACGCAATTTTCATTGACTGCCAACTTTGCGGGCACCGGATTTAACGGGGCCAAGTTTGACCTAGGCGTGCCATCGGCGGCGACGATGAACGGCACACCAACGAGCACATGGATCGAGGATTGGGGTGACGGCATCTATCGCTGCGGGTGGACGTTCACCACGGGTGGTGCTGATGCAGGGGCGACAACGCTTTATGCCCATCTGATGAGTGGCGGCAATCAAACATACAACGGCGATGGGTCAAGCGGCTTGCACCTATGGGGCTGCCAGGTCGAGGTGGGCACTGGGCACGGGACGTCGCTTGTCGTGACGGCGGGCGCGACGGCAACCCGGCTCAAGTGCCAAGAACGCTACGTCGCTGATGACGGAAACATCGGTGGGGTTGGAAGCGAGAAGCGCGGGCGGTTGTCGTTCTATTTCTTGTTTCCCGATTACGACCTACCGGCGGCAGTATCGCTTGCCACGCTATCAGACGGCGGGGCGGCAGCAGACCAAATCGCGGTGACGGTAGCGGCGGCGGGTGATGCGGTGACCGTGACGACCGCCGCGAGTGGTGGCGATGCGGGGTCCGTAACCGTGGCGGCTGACGTGGTGGACAACGTGCGCCATCGGTGCGTGGTGTCGTGGATTGAAGACGATCTACGCCTGACGGTAGACGGCACGACCGGCACGCCTGACACAGCGGTTGACATCCCCGACGACATCGACCGGCTAGACATCGGCATGGACCGCAGCGCGGCGAGTCAACCCGGCTGCTTGATTGGTAACATTGAATGTTACTCGTGCAATAGGTGAACCATGGAATACTTTGACCACTTCACCGCAACCGAACCCAAACTAATCGACAGCCAAGACGTCACCGCAGTCTACGAATACAAACTGCTCGACGATGGCACCTATCACTGTCTGTTGACCGAACCACAGAAGGACAAACTAGGCGCCAAGTATAACCCGTTCTCCAAAGCCTCTGCCAAATGTAAGGGCACCGGGATCACTATTACCAAGGTGGATACGCTCGACGACAAGGGTGTGAAGGTGGGCGAGGTGGACGTCAAGCGGGGGTATCCCGTAGGCGCCCCGACCCACGTGTTCGGCGACCGCGTGCGCGAACCCGGCAAGCACTACCGACCCGGCAAGGCGGAGGCGGTTATCCCTGTCAAGGATGACGAGGTGCCGGCGAAGGAGGTGCGCCGTGGCTAGTCGCACAACAGTCCCCGTCGATAACAGCACCCTCGCAGTCAACACGATTTCATACGAGCACCACGAAATCCATTCGGGGTCGAGCTTCGTAGCGCACTACTCGCAGGCGGTCAGCGATACCGGTGACAAGACTATCATCGCGTTCAAGACGCCCGCCGGTACCAAGTGGTGTCACGTCACGTTCTCGGCAAGTTGCACGGCAGCAGCGGCAGCGTACATCCTAGAAGGTCCAACGGTCACAGACAACGAGGGCGCGACGCTCGCCATCTACAACCGCAACCGCAACAGCGGCAACGCAAGCACCGTGCTCGACACATCACAGAACCCCGACACCGCAGGGTCGGCGACGTACTTCACAGAGAACACCGACCACCAAGTAACTGGCGGCACCAAACTAGACGAGGTGTTTCTTGGCGGCAACGAAGGACCACGGTCGGTAGGCGGCACGTCGCGGGGCGACCAAGAGTGGGTGCTTGATGCGGGGGTTCAATACGCGTTCGTTGTGGAGTCGCTCGACAACAACGACAACTCGCACAACGCCGAGGTCAATTGGTATGAACACACGGATAAACTATAATGGCAGAGTACAGCATCCTATACGGGGACAACGACTTTGAACTCCGTCGTGAAGTCCCGTCTAACTACGTACTAATCACAGCCGCGAAGTGTACCGTCATCGACGACGGGGGCACGACCCTACAGGCTGCGGATTCCGTCACCGTGCCTACGGCTACCACGCTCGCGGCGGCTATCACTGCGGGCGCTATCGGCGGCACGATGCAAGCGAGCCAACCGTTCGTAGCGGGCGACCTGATGCAGTTCGGTTCCGCGAAAGAGGGATTCGAGCGACGCCGCATCGCCACCTACAACAGCACGTCAGGCGCGTTCACTGTCACCGAGCGGTTCAACTCCGCCTTCGCAAACGGCGGGGCAGTGTCCGCGTGTTGGTGGACGTACTCCCTCGACGCAAGCGGCACGGGTTACGACAACCTCGAACGCGGTACGGTCTTGTGGAATACGTTCACGCCCGAGGACGCGATACCGTTCACCGACGAGTTCGTCATCATCAATCGACAGGCGGCACCCGCTGCTATTCGCTCAGCGTTCAAGACGCGGTTCCCCCACATCTATCAAGCGGCAGCAGACTACGACACGCAGCAGTGGCAGCAGATAGAAGACGACGCTGCCGACCGTGTGCGCGTGGACTTCGCCGCGAAGGGGCGCGACAGCACAAAGATGGTGGACAGCGCCAACCTCGAAGAGCCGCACATGCTCATGGCTGCTTACCTTATCGTGCTTGGCGCGGGGGGCGAGCAGTGGGCCGACGAGTTGGTGCGTATC
This sequence comes from bacterium, assembly GCA_024231375.1. The sequence goes on from JAAEQP010000482.1 coordinate 6,441, forward strand.
CGCGATGACTACAACGCCCGCGTGGAGATGCTAATCGCGTCACCCTTCTGGACCGACGACGATCAAGATAGCGTGATTGATGAGTATGAAGACATGGACGCACAAGCGCCGTACTTCGTCGGGCGGGGGTTTTAGATGGCGACCATGGCGGCGATACTCGCGGACCTACGCGAAGAGATAGTCGGCAAGGTGTACGGCATCACGCCCGAGGTCAAGGCGGGCGAGAAGTGGAACTGCCACGAGCCGACGAGCGCCACCGACTTCGCTAGCGAATCGGGGAACGTGCGCACCTTCAAGGTGGGTTGGTGGAAACCTATCCGCTACACGTTCGGCACGTCGTACCGGAAGTACGATGTGACCGGCAGCATACGCATTCACTACGGCAAGACCGACGAAGATTTAACGGCAGCGGCTAGCGACTTCGATGCGATTAGCCGCGCGCTGATTGACACGACACCAACGACGACCGGCGTGGACCACTATCTAGTACCCGCCGACGTGGACTTCCCCGACCCCGAGGACATCGGTGACGGGGACTCTGTTCTGATTACCATACCGCTAGCGGCGGTGATTGAAACGACAGCATAGGAGGCTGACACATGGCGACCGGCGCAACGGCATACCCGACACAAGGCAACACCATCGGCGTGGCAAACGAAACCGCGCTAGGTACTACGGGTTCGTACAAGGATTGGCGGCTATCCGCTGACCCGACTATCCCCACCGAGACGCGGCAGGTAATCGAGCAAGCGAACCGACACGACTTGGCGACCGACTTCACAGACAACCCCGTCGAGTATGAGGCGGGCATGGAGTCGGCGCTTACTACGCCGATGAATATCCGGCGAGGACTCACGACGCAGACAGCCCCGTTTATGGACGTGTGCGCAGCGGCAGGGATGCAGATTGAAGACTCCGCAGCGGACACCGTGACCACGGGCGCTCCTGCCGTGGGCGACTTCGACGCGGACGACGCGCTATTCGGCACGGCGGATTGCTACAACTCGGCGGTGCTGCTTGAAACCGTAGCGGGCACCACGTGGGAACCGACGCTCCTGATGGAGTACGATACCGCACCGGACAAGCAATGCACGCCCGCGATGGACGCCCCGTCTATTGCCGCAGTGGGTGGCGACATCTTGCGCATGAAGACCGCGCACCCGTTCGCGCGACAGGTTCCGACCACCGCCACCAAGTCAATTGAGTTCACGTCGAGAGCAGCGGAGAACGTGTCCAATAATCAAACGTTCGTAGCCAAGGGCTGTGCTGTCGCTGACCTTGGGACGTTTGAGGTAAACAGGGACGGCGTGCTTTCGATCGCCCCGGTGTGGCATTGCGCAGACGTCTCGACCGGCGACACCGCCATCGCGTCGAACGACTATCAAGACACGGGCGTCCCGACGTGCCACGCGAATAGCAGCCTCTTCACTTTCCAGTTCTCGCCCGGTGGGTTCTCAGCAGCGGGCGGCATCGCCAACGCAGAGCTGGAGTTGATTAGTGCGAGCATCAACCCCGGCATCACGACCGTACCGGTCGAGGGCGTGGGTAGTGCGGCTTGTCTCAACGGGTGGCAGGGCTACATGGCAACCATCGCGCAGCCGACTGCCGAACTGACTGTGCTCTGCGATGCTGATTATTGGGACTCCGCTACCGTCGGCATCCAAGACGGCATGGATAACACTGACTCCTATCTCGGTTTCACGTGGGGCATCTCCAACGGATACGGCACCACCGACATCGGGACGGGCACCGCGCTAGGCATCTGGATGCCTCGCTGCAAATTGCTGAAGTCCCCAACCGCTGAGTTGTTCAACGGCAAGGTGCTCGCAACTTTGACCTATGGTGGAACCGCCCCCAAGTGGACGCAAGACAGCGGCAGCATTAGCAACGGCGACCCCAACGCGGCGGGCATCTGCTTCGCCATGTATCAACAGACCCCGTAATCAAAACAACAGGGAGGGATGAATGTTAATCGTAAGACCAAGCGCAGACTTCCGCGTGGTGTCCATGAACGACCCCGCGCTTGACCCGGTACCCCGCGAGACGATGTACGAATACGGCAACACACGCAACATCGACCTACTGAAACTCGACGAGCTCCCCGACAAGCCGACCGTGTTCGTATGTCGTCCGCTTCAATCTCAATTTGAGCATCTTGCGGAGAACCCGACCCCGCTCCAACGGTGGTTGGTATTCGCCACGCACGTCCGCAACATCGAGGAGTTCCCCGTCGACATCAAGCGCGTGGAGCGCAACGGCGAGGACGTCATCGACAACGACATGCAAGACGTCATCCCTCCCGAGTTCGTGCGGGAGATTGCCGACGTGATCATCGAGTGGGCTAGCGCCGATGGGGACACCCTCCCTTTTTCGCCGCCGGATTCTGCGTGGGGGACACAGAGAACTCAGCGAGTTGCCCTCGCTGCGATGACTGCCCGCATGGACGAAGCTGCGAGCACGAAGCCTTCCGAGTAGTCGAGGGGTTGCCCGACGCGCAGTGGATGACGAGCCTTGGGCAGCGACTAGGCAAGCACATGCGCGGGTGGTTCCTCGCCTCGTGTCCGCAACGGCTAATCATAGACGTCGGCGTACGCGAGGTGTCGGAGTTGTACGCGTGGCGTAACGACGGATGTCTACAACGCAGCGACCTGACGCGCCCCGAGCAGCGGGCGGTCGAGGCGTTCGCGCGGGGGGTGGTCGCCGCACAGAACGACCGCATCAAAAGGGGGAGCGATGGCAAGGGCAAAGATTGAAATAGGACTCACGGTTTCCTACCTCGTAGACATCGACCACGAGTGCGACGATAGCGACGACCTCGACGGGGTGGTTGACCTGACCGAGCGCGACGACGGTCCCGAAATCATGGCGACCATGGTCGGGGTGCTCACCGACGACCCGCGCTATGTGGGGTTGTGCAACGAGATACATGTGGCGCTTGCCAAGGTGCGGACGCGCTACCCCGACACGATATTCGAAGCCTCCCTGTATCCAATCCACGGGCTCGCCGAGCCAGAAGCAATCTAACACATGGGTTCAGTTTCAAGTAACGTCATCTTCGCCATTGGGGCGACGGGGGCGAGCAAGGCTGTGGGGCAGTTCGCCATGGTCGGCGCTGCTATCTACAAGGTCGGGCAGGCGGTTGTGTCCGCGTACAAGGACGCGGAGAAGTTCCGCATGGCGTTTGAGCGTCTGAGCGACCAGCAAATCGACGGCGTCATGGCGATGGACAAAGCTACCGCAGGGTTCATGGATACGATGGGCTTGCTACAAGTCCAAGTCAAAGCCACCGAGATGGGACTTGACCAGAACAATAAAGCCATGGAGGCGATGGCTAAAGTGTCGCTCGACATCTCTCGCAAGTTAGGCGAGGGACCGGATGCGATGATTGCCCGCTTGAACAAACTAGTCGAGGGCGTGGGCAAGGGTACCACACGCAGTTTGAAAGAGTTTGGTTTGGACCTGTCCACCGCGCTGCGTGATGCGGGCAAGTCCACCGAGGACATGGCGGCGGCTCAAGACATGGCGCTGAAGATGGTCATTGACCGGGCGCAAGAGTTGTCCGATGTGGTCGGCGCGGAGAACATGCGCGAGGGGTTCGACCGTCTGAACAACGACATCGACACCACCATCGGTTTGATGTGGGGTAGCATCACGAATACAGGCGGGGGATTGGCGGGCGCGTTCGATGCGGTTCACGCCGCGATGGGCACCGTCAACGATTTGATGATGTCGCCCACCACCAAAGACGCGATGCAGGAGTACATCTGGTCGGTGCAGGGTATCGCCGACGCGTGGACCACCACCGCACAGATGATACTTGCGGGCGCGGGCGCGATTGATTCCTCGTCAAATGCGTTCCTTCAAAACATCGCAATGATAAAAGGCGAGGGACAAGCCAAGGCTGCGGGGCGTGCTCAGGGGGCGATGGAGCTTGAGCAGATGAAGGCGTTGGGGATGATACCTAGCGCCACCCCTGCTGCGGGAAAGAAGGCACCAAAGAAAAAGCGCGGTGGCGGTGGCGGCAAGCGCAAGACAGAAACCGCCGAGCAATTCGACATGGAGTTCTCCCTTGCCGAGTCGATGGAATCCGAACAAGCCGACTTGCTAGGCGGCGAGATAGACGCGAAGCAACAAGAGTGGGCGATGCGCTCGATGACATGGGAACAGACCATGGCCGAGCAGCGCCTTGACGCCGAGTGGATGGTCTACGAAAAGAAGGTCGAACTGATCGAAGCCGTCGAAACCAGACGCGTCACCGCTGGCGAAACCGCGCTGGGCATAGAGCAACAACACATCGACGCATCGTTGCACATCTGGGAGCAGGGACTAGCGGGCAAGAGCGAACTACTCGGCGGGTTCTTCGGCACGATGGCCAAAGGTATGGAGGTGTTCGGCAAGAAAGGACACCGCGCTGCCAAGGCCATGATGATCGGAGAAGCCACGATGGCTTCCGCAAACGCAGCGATCAAGGCCTACTCGGCAATGGCGGGCATTCCATACGTTGGACCCGCACTTGGAATCGCGGCAGCGGCGGCGGCGGCGGCCTTCGGCGCAGCCCAAATCAAGGCGATTTCTAAACAGAAGTACGGGCAGACAAGTTCGCTATCGGGCGGCGGTGGGTACGGTGGCGGCGTCGGTGGGCCGAGCGGTCCAGGCTCCACCGTGACGGGCATCGGCAATCAAGGCGGCGCACCGGTCGTCGTGGTGAACGTCGAGGGCAGTCTATCCCACGCCATCACCGACATCAAAACAGAGTACGGCAACAAGGTGGACAGCGGCGAGTGGAATGGGTGGGGAGGCGAGGATAACTAATGGAAGCGTTCCTTCGACCGATAGAAATCACAACCGCCAACGACGGCATCACCGTGGACGGCAACGCGAAGACCATGACGAACGGTGTCTACGCGTCAATCCTTACGTTCATCTCAGAGCTTGAGGACGTCATACAAACTGAGTTCGCCACTGTTACGATACGCCTCACGACAGACGGCAAGATTAAGTTTATCAAGAGCGATGCGGGCAACGCCGCGCTGACTGCTATCGAGTATCCGCTGATGAGACTACTAGGAGAGGACGACGACACGAACGCAATCACTGTCCCTGCATCCTCGTCAATCACGATGGACCTGACGCCCGAGTATTGTTGGTTCCCCACGTACCAAGAAGCCAAGGGGCACCCGTGGGATGTGCGATACGCCGAGCGGTTCGCGGGCAGCGTGGCGCAGTCGGGCGCGTTGTCGGGGTTGCGCACGGGCGCGGAACTAGAATATCGAGAGTTCGAATACAACTTCGAGCCCATCGCCAACGTGCTGCACAGCGGCGAGGACGAATGCTACACGATGGACGGCACGACGTACTATCCGAACCAACGACGCAGCTTTACCACGTTCATCGACGAGGCGCGCAGCGCGTATCCGACAGTGAGCACGAACACCATCAGCGTCGGGGGTTGTTGGTACGTCCCTAACTTCGAAAACTACTGCGGCGACTCGCCGACGTGGGCGCATCCCGATGCGATGTCATCGTACAACGGCACGGTGTACCTGCACTCTTGCACCCCACATAGATATACATTTTGCAACCTCGACCCGAAGGGCGCGGACAAACCGAAGCACAGTATCAACGAGAACCACACCGACTTCTGGTCGGTTAACTTCGGACTGCATACAACCACACCCCCTACATGGACGGCACCATAGATGGCTGCTCATACACTAACGTCAGCACTTGAGACGGGCACGGCCAAAGTTGAGTACGTGTTCCACGTGGGCGGTATGCCGTGGGCGGTGCATACGTCGGGCCTGACGTCTATCTCCTCCGCGTATCGGCGGCAGATGTTCGGCGACGAGTGGTACGGTGTCGCGAAGTATTACGCTAATGATGTATCCCTATACCCACACCTTCAGACGCCGGGCGCGCAGACTGTCACCATGAAGGACGGGGTGGGCACGCTTGACGGTGGCGCGTGGACTGCTGAAATTCTCGACCTCCCTGCGGGTGACTCCACATTTCCCCACAACCAACGCACGAACATCGTTGGGCTTGAAGGAGTGTCGGCGATGGCCAACCCGCGACAAGACCCAACCATCGGGCACGCGGATTTGTGGACGGCGTTCGGCAAGGCGGCAACCACGCTGTCGATAGATAACGACTTCGCGGACATTATCCACGACGGTATCACCGCGAAGGGCGGCGACCCATATCTATTGTGGATTGGTGGCGAGTGCGTGGCGGCGACAGCCGAGGCTGCGGGCAGCGGGTACGCGCTCGACTTGACCGTGGCGGGCGGGGAGCGTGGGCTGTTCCGCTCGAAGAAGCAAAGCCACCACCCGCGCAGCGTGAATACATCCGCGCCTATCAAGGTCTGTTCGGCACCGCTCAACGGCATCGCCGCCCGCCCCTACTATCTCTGGGCGATACTCGTAGACGACGACGGCACACCCATCGACGACCCGCACCTGTTGAGACACGGCAAGGTGGGGCAACAGGTATCGTATCAACCCGGTCGCAGCATGTGGAACGTGCAGTGTTTGCCGTGGTGGAAGTGGCTCGACACCGACATCCATATCGACGCATTCGAAGGGCACCTTGCGAAGTTCACGTTCAGCCGCCCGAAGGACGGCGGCGACACGCCACCCCATATGCAACTCCGCGAGTGGGACTCGGGGGCATGGGGTGACACGCTCGACATCTGGCTATGTGGCGACGGCTCTGCTGATGCGGTCGTGACGTACGATACCATTGAAGAACTGTTCAACGCTATTGGTGATGCTTGCACGGCGGCGAGTACAGCAGACGGCACTAACGATTATGTCTATGACTGCTCGCCCGTTGGGCCGTGGTCCGAAGATGGACCATCCAGCCCCGTTGACCAACGCCCACAAATCAGGGGGCCGCTAGTTGGCATCTGTTCGTTTGGATACTCTGGCCCGGTGTTGGACGGCATCGAAGAGTGGGTAGCAGAACATCGTCACGCGGGCAACCCCAAGAACCACAGATGGTGGGGCTTCGATTTCGAGGAGGCAGACGACAGCGCGAACGGCGGCTGGATACCTACCCGCGATGCGTCGTCGATGACCACGTTCGGCAACTCGCCGCGCTATGTTTATCAATGGTTCGAGGCCGAAGCGGAGACGGACTACGACGACGACGAGAGCGAACTTGGCAAACTGTGGCCAGTCCCGCAGGTGGGCGGGGCTGCTCGCATGTGGCTCGACAACGAAGCCGACTGTACATCATTCGCGGCGGGCGACGAGTTGACCATTGGCACCGAGGATTTTTGGTTACAACTGGGGTGGGGATTGTTCCGCACGTCGCTGTCGAAGGGATACGTGAAGGACAAGGGCACTGGCCCACCGGCAAACAACTACGTCGAACTAGGCGACGACGTGCCCGACTTCCCCAACTGGGGCACGGGTGATCACCCCGTATTGATGGGGCAGAAAGCCGACGCGGGCGACGATAACGACGACAAGATATTCGGGCGCTCGTGCTATTTGTACTACCGCCCCAACCTACACGCTACCGACCCGTGGCCGGTCAAGCAAAACTTCGACGTTATCACCGACAAGCCGAGCACCATCTTCAAGGCGTTGCTAGGTGACACGTCAGAGATAACGATACCCGAAGCCACGCAGGTTGACCATATACCAGACTCGCTTTCGCTTGGACTGTCGCACCCGACCATCGACTGGGATTCGCTCGACGAGTACATCGAGTCAAGTTCAAGCGGGTTCGATGGCATGTCGTTCAGGATGCGGTACAACGGGCGCATAAACATCTGGCAACTGTTCTTGAACCTGCTTCGCTTCTGGGGGTTGACCCCAACGTACGAGTGGGTGCAAGCGCAGAAGATGTACCGCGTGCGGTTCCGCGAAGTCGGCACGATCAACAGCACGCTTGCGGTGTTGGGCGGGCGCAAGTTGGACAGCACGCGCATCAGCAGGGGCACGAAGATAACAACCAAGCACTCGTCTGATTGGCTAGTCAACAGCGCCGACGTGTCGATGTGGTGGGACTATCAAGCCGGGGAGTTTGCACACAAGTATCAGTTTGGCGATAGCAGTGGGTTCGCACCGACCGGCGGCAAGAGGAACACTATCAAAGTCGAAGACCGCATCACGCGTATTGACCCATCGGTCGGTGACAACGAAGCAGCGTTGATAACTCACTTCGCCGTGATACTCGACAGCACAATGACTCCCCACCCGACGCAGACGGTCAGGGCTACCGTCGACAAGGTGCTTTCCTTTGGTGTGGGTGTGGAGTCGCTTGTCACGGTGGACGGCGCGAAGAACCCATACGGCGGTGTGGTCGGCATGACCGACTGGGCGGCGTTAATAACATCGATGACGTGCGACCCGAGCGCGGGCACCACGGGCTACACGTACCGCCTCGCCGCCACAAACGCGAAGGGGTGGGCACCGACATGCCGCATCACGGCGAGCACGGTTGACGACGCCGACAAGGTGAGCGTAACGGGTATCAGCCTCGACGGTGACGGGCAGGAATGGTGTGGCACGGGCGAGACGGATGGATGGTATGATCATTGGTTCTTTACCAACGCCGAATTCAATAGTTCGATGGATGCGCCCACCTACTCGACCGGCTCTGCTATCACTTGCCCCGTCGTGCTGTGGACTATCGAAGACGCAACCCCCGTCTATATCACGGGCGTCACTTGCACCGCTGTCAGCCTGAGCACGTGGGCAACTATCAACGGCGCGGGCGGCGACTTCTTTGAATTGACCGGCAGCGGGTGGACGGGCTCTTGGGACGTCGCCAAAGATTGGTACATGACGTTCGCCGACTTCGACCACGCATCGCTACCGGACTTCGCGAAGGAGTACATTTTCATCGCCGACACGGACGGCACGATAACCGACTCGGCTGCGGCGGTCTTCGCCGGGGAGGAGTGGAAATAATGACCAACGAAATCGCGCCATCCAATTGGGGCATGAAGGTCAACGACCTTGTGAGCAGCGCAAACAATAACATCATGTACCTCGCCATCCCCTATCAGGAACAGTGTTACAAGTGGAGCGACAGCAATACAGCGAAGTTCTATCGGCTTCGCTTCCGGTGGCATGGCGACGTGGCAAACGTTTCGAACCGCGTCAAGGTGCGGGCAAAGGTGGGCGCAGACCCGAACGACACCATCGAATATTACGACCACACCGGGGGCGCTGATGAATGGGATGCGACGTGGGCAGCCGCGAACGAGACGAACATGCACCCCGAGGCGAAACCGCTTCCCACTGTTAGCGATGAGTCCAAGTGCCCCGCGTACTTCTCGCCCAAGTTGCGCTTCCAAAAAGAAGACAGCACCGACGGGTCAATCAACGGCGTCGAGATTGGCGCGGTAAACGATACCGCCCACGCCGCCCCAGACCTTGACTGCATCTTGGCAGACCGCGCTGGAGCCGAGCGAATGTATACCGCCCTTCGCCCTGCGTGTTCGTGGCTTATCTCTGATGCGCTGTGCCACACGTTCAACCGGCTAACCGAGTTTGCCCGGTGGCGCATGTCGTGCCCAATGGCGGGGTATCGCTGATGCCTATTATCATTGGGCCGCTTGGTTCGCAGACGTGGCAGAGGATGCCCATCTATTGCAAGTATCAACGCGGGTGGACGGGGCGCACGCCGAGCGCGGCAAAGACCGGGCAGGCGCTGCAGAAGTCATACAACCATTTGGTCAACTGGCGGTATCAGGGGCCGATGCACATGACGTCATTGCCCGCCGACAGCAACTACAACGAGAACTGGCACACCGGCGTATTCTATATTCCCGTTCACTACCCCCCGAAGACTGACGCAGTTACCACGACGAGGCGGATTGCTATCGTCGTGCGCAAGTGGGCGCAAGCAGCGGGCGCAGCGGCGTCAATCAAAATCAACACCGAGGGTGGTGGCGATACAACGCTATGGTCGAAGACGTTCGACGCAGCGGGCAACCTCGCCGAAGGTATGAACGCCTACGCCGAGCAGACGTTCTTCTATGACTACGAGCCACCATCGGGCACCAACGACAGTTCGTTTACCTGGCTGGAACTGACGACCGACAACATCTATCTCGCTTGTGTTGGCGTATGGCACGTACACGACGCGTACTTGAGCGCCGACCAGTTGCCGATGAAGTTGAACGACTTCGGACCCGGGCGCATGATCACCGCCGACACCAATTCGCTAGGCGGCATGATGGAAGAGCAGGGGTTAGGCATCGGCGTGCATAACGAAGAGAACGCAGAACGCTGCACGCGTCGTGTCCTCTTCAACACCAGCCATCCCACGGGCACGAAAATCACAGGCGCTCAAGCATACATCAATGTCTATGGTGAGTGGGTGTTCCCTGCTCGCGCGCGCGACCTCGACGGGAGCGAAGACGCGGTGCCTAGTTATCCTTGTTTCGTTGTGACCACCACGGGCACGGGTGTCGGCACGAACCCAAAGGTGAAGTATACAAGTGGCGGCGACTCGTGGACATGGGAGAACCCCAACTCGACGAACTATAGTGGCAAGTTGATCAACCCGTGGAGCACGGGCGTCACGGGTGGTGCGGGCACTGCGCTTGACATCAAGTCGGCGAGCGACGACGAGGTAACGATCGAGTTTAGCGCGGAGAACGGGCAGACCATCACGCTGCATAACACGAGTCTCTTCGAGGGACCGCCACCGAATTGGACTTAGACCAATGACTAACGACGAACGAATCCTGGGCAAGCTCGACGCGATTGATACCAAGGTAGACGACACGCGCGAGACGATGGTAGCCATCTCGACGCGCATGGAGTTCGTCGCCACGAGGGACGACCTATCGACCGCGATTCAAACGCACGTCAACAACCGCCACGCCACCAAGCCCATCAATTGGAAACCCATCGTAGTAGGAATCGGCGCAGTCCTTGCCGCCGTTGCCGCCTCCATTGGCGGCGTCGCCCTTCAGTAGACAACCCTTCTTGACATCCCATACAATGTAGTATAGTATCCTTTAACAAGGGAGGTGGACTGTTGCACGATGAACTCGTCAATCCGTCGCACTATAATTGTTTTGAGCACCAACCGCGCGAGGTGTCGGGCGAGTGGTTTGGCTACGGCAGACCCGCTGCGTTCATCGGGTTCGACCTGTCGCATGTGTTGAGTTACTTGGCGAGGCTTGGCGACAAAGACCCGATGGCGTATCCACCGGGGTCGAGCGAGTTGGACCGAATAGCAATCGACTTGGGCAAGGCGCAAGACTTTATTGAGCACGCCCGCAAGTACACCGAACGGATAGCGAGAGAGGGAGGGGATGATGTGGACAAGCGAAGCACCGAGTGAACCGGGGTGGTATTGGTGGCGTCTACGGACCAACGACCCAGAGGTTGTCTTTGTTGATCACTGGTTCGGCACAACGGTAATGTGGCAGGGCGACGAGAAGTGGGAACTTCCGTTTGGCGAGACGTGGTCCATCCCCATCGAGCCCCCCGCATGAGCGCGCGATGGACAGCCGACGAGGAGGCGACCCTGCTGCGCATGAGCGAGCAGGGCTACACGCAGACCGCGATTGGCAAGGCGCTAGGACGCGACCACTCCACCATCTCTAGCAAGGTGCGGCGCATGATGAACGCGGGACCGGACCCCCGCCCACCCGTCGAGCTTGAAATCTCGGACACTAGCACCGAGATTGTCGGCATCATCGGCGACACCCATCTGCCGTTCGAGCTCCACGGCTACCTCGATTTCGTGGGCGATACGTTCGTGCGCCACGGGGTGACGCGAGTAGTCCACATCGGGGACTTCGTAGACAACCACGCCATCTCCTACCACGAGCACGACCCCGATGGAATGTCACCCGGCAACGAATACGAGTTGGCACTTGAGAAGGCGAAGGAATGGTATCAGGCTTTCCCGTGTGTCACTTGGCTACAAGGCAACCACGACCGCTTACCCTACCGCAAGCTGATGAGCGCGGGGCTACCTCGCAGGATGATGCGCGACCGCCTACTAGAGACGCCCCGTTCTTGGGAGGCTGTCGATAGCGTGGTGATTGATGACGTCATGTACACGCACGGGGTTGGCGCGGGCGGGGGCAAGCACGGTGCTCGACGGATGGCGGCGGAGCGCGGGCAGTCCTGCGTGATCGGACACTTCCATCAGTCGGCGGGCATCGGCATCGTCGCCACGCGAGACAACGCCCAACGCTTCGGGCTGACCGTGGGCTGCGGCATCGACCGCCACACGTACGCCTTCGAGTATTGTAAGGAGCAAGGCTCGATGGCTCTTGGCTGCGGCATCGTGCGACACGGGCGGGTCGCTCACTACGAGCCGATGCCACCAAGGAGGGGATGATGAGAAAGTATCACAAGATTCACGCACCGTACTACCGTGACGACAAGGGGCGTCTGATGCCGGGGAAGTGGGCGCGCCCTGAGTTCGAGATGCTAGCCGACTGCATGTGGACTGCCACCGAGAAGATAGACGGCACCAACATCCGCATCGGGTGGGACGGTGCGGCGGTGGAGTTCGGGGGCAGGACAGACCGCGCGCAGATTCCCGCGCACCTCGTCAACCGCTTGCGCGAGTTGTTCCCCGTCGAGCGGTTCGAAGACTTGCCGCCGATGGTGGTGTTCGGCGAGGGGTACGGGCACAAGATTCAGGCGGCGGGCGACTCGTACAACGACGAGGAGTGCGACTTCATTTGCTTCGACGTGTGGTGCGGTGATGTGTGGCTTGAGCCGGACAACGTAAGCAGCGTCGCCGCGCGGCTTGGCTTGCGCGTGGTGCCCACCGTCGCCGCCTTGTCGCTATGGGGGGCGTTCGACTTCGTTGGCAAGTTCCCCGCCTCGCAGATTGGCGACATCGAATCCGAGGGGCTAGTGCTGCGCGCCCCGATGGGTATGCTCGACCGCCAAGGACACCGCATCATCACCAAGATAAAGGCACGCGACATCCGACGCATGTCTTGATGGCACGAAAATTGACACCCCCCCTAGCGCGAAGCGCGCGCCCTTCTCAGCGCGCATTCCCCTTCGCACCCCCATCACAGAATCATTGAACTTTCTGCGCCGGATTCCGTCCGCACTGTTGGCACCCCCCTTGCAACCCCATGGCAAACATAGGGGTTACACGGAACGTTGTCCACAGAGCGCGTTCAGTGTTTCAGAAGCCCCGGCCCTGCTCCCGTCGCAATCAGGCGGCGGGGGTGGAGCGAATAACAAGGGAGGGTTACGATGAAGGAATGCAAGAACGATAAAGAGGCGCTTGCCGTGCTGCTTGCGGGGCGGGGCTACGAGGTGTCTTACTCGCGTGCTACGGAGACCACGCCCATCCGGCTGGACTGCCGCAACATGTGCGACAACATCGCCGACGCGCTCGACGATGCACGCAGGGTGGACGCGATGGACATCAACACGCCGAGCATCAACTTCAACAAGGGCGGCGGCATGTGGATCGTCAGGGTGTCTGTGTGGCTCTTTGACGACGAGATGCCCCATGGCGCTCGCGTCTACATTGGCGACACCGACGAGACGTACACGCACGAGGATGAGCACACTTGCAAGTGCGGGCACAACCTCAACAGCAAGGGCGAGTGGGAGCGCAACCAATGTGCATCCTGCGACATGGACGAAGCCGAAGCGAAACTAGGAGGGGACCGATGAGCGAGCACAAGACATTAGGCGCGGCACTCGTTGCCGCAAGCGCGGAGTTGAAGAACCCCAAGATGGACGCGAGCAACCCGCACTTCCGCAGCAAGTTCGCTTCGCTGCTGTCCTGCGAAGCGGCGGTTCGTCCGGTGCTAGCAGAGCACGGGCTTGCGTTGGTGCAACGTCTCGGCGGTGAGGCGGGGCTCGTGACTGTCGAGACGGTCATCATGCACACGAACGGCGAGGTGTACTCGTGCGGTGTGGCAGCGACGTCACCCGACAAGCAGGGTCCGCAAGCGTACGGAAGCGCGGTCACGTACCTGCGCCGCTACGGGCTGCTAGCTGCCCTTGGTTTGGTAGGCGACCCCGACGACGATGCCGAGGCTGCGACCGACCACGGTGGCTCACAGAAGCCCGTACGCTCGAACGCGGACATCGACCAGCAGATCATCAAGGCGGCGGAGGCGCGATGGCAGTCCGACGAGATGAAGACGTGGGGACCGCTGCTCATGCGGTTCAACTCCGAGAACGACTTGCCCGAGAAGGTGTCCAAGATGGATGCCGCTCAGAAGGCGATGTGTCTAGCGATGCTCAAGGCGGACGCATGACGTGCCGCAACACACCAGACGCTTGCTTCTCTCGCGTGCCGTGCTCCGCTTGCAGTCGCAACATGTACAACAAGTGGCCGCGCATCCCGTGGACGTACCCGACCGAGGACGAGATGAACCACGAGCACGACATCGAGCAGTGGCGGTGGGCGACGGGCGGCGGGCTTGAGCGGCGATACTGGAGGGAGGGTTGGAAATGAAGGCGACACAGAAGCAAAGATTAGCGGATTACCTCAAGCATCACAACGGGATAACCTCGCTTGAGGCGGCGAGATTATCACCCCCCATCATGCGGTTGTCTGAACGTATCCGCGAGATGGAGCGCGACGGGGTGCGCATCACGAAAGCCGACGTCAAGCACGACGGGGTTGGCTACGTGCGCTACTCGCTGCCCACGATGCCGAAGGGAAGGGGGGCGTGATGGATTGGGAACGCGCAGAACAGTGTACACATGAAAACATAACCGACTACAACGCGTGGGGCGTGTGCGGCACCCCCTTCTGTTCATGGACAGAGGTCCATTGTCGTGATTGCGGGGCGTACGTGATGGAATGCGGTTGCGGCTCTTGCAACGGAATGGACGGCTGGCCGAACGCGAGGCGGGAGCGTCGGCGTCGGCACATCGAGGCACCCCATGACTAGAACCACAGACGAGTACGGGCGTCAGTGGGCGGTAGACGGCAGCGAGCACGACCCGCGAGCACGACGCGCGATGGACCGACGCAACGCCAACAGGCTCAACACGCATCACCGCGTCATCGCACGGGACTACGAGGGCGCCATGTCCGACGCACTGCGCGAGATACTCGTGAGGCTGCTAGGCGAGGTGCATCGATTGATGGGGGTGGAGCGATGACCGACAAAGATGGAATCCTTCGGCGCGCGTACCAACTTGCCGACGAGCTTGCGCAAGTCGAAGACATTGACACAAGGGTCTTTCTGCTGAACGGCATCCGTGAACAACTGCACGAGGTGTCACCGTTCAAAGACGAGCCGGTCGACTTCGTTCGGTGGTCGCCCATTGACGAGGTGGTCGCCAACGACTACAACCCCAACGCCGTCGCCCCGCCTGAGATGCAACTACTGGAGCTGTCCATCGATGCAGACGGGTACACGCAGCCAATCGTCACGTGCTTCGACGACGAGCGCGATGTGCTGGAAGTCGTCGACGGGTTCCACCGCAACCGCGTTGCCAGAGAATCAGAGGTGGTTGGCGCGCGTATCCAGGGGCACCTGCCCACGGTGCAAATCCGCGACGAACAGCAGGGGAGGCCCGACAGGATTGCGTCGACCATTCGCCACAATCGAGCGCGCGGCAAGCACCAGGTTGAGCAGATGTCGAGCATCGTGCTAGAATTGAAACGGCGCAATTGGTCGGACAAGAAGATAGGCAAGGAACTAGGCATGGACCCCGACGAGGTGTTGCGACTTGCGCAGATTACCGGGCTTGCGGAGGCGTTCGCGGATCACGAGTTTTCAGCAGCGTGGGAGGTGGACCAGACGGCAGACGACGATACCGTACTGGAGATTGTGGAGGAGATAGATGCGTGACAGGGACCTGATATGCGAGGGGGCACGTGTTGACCATCGGCGATACTGGTGCGCGTACACCGACCTCGAAGAGTTTGCGGCGGGCATGTGGCGACCGATTCACGGGGACAGGGCGCAGACTAAACTGGTGGCGCTGTCGGTTTCCTTGCTGCGATCGCCCGCGCGGTTCGACGACGCCGTTCGATTGGTGTTGTCGTCGTGGCCCACGTCTTGCCGTGCTGAGTTCACCTCGCCAGGGAACCACCTTGCGTGGCTTGGGTGCGCGGCGTGTTGTCTTGTTGATGGCGTGCCAGAAGACCTAACGCGGCGGGCGTGGTGGAAGTTGACCGAACACGAGCGAGCCACGGCCAACCTTGTCGCCAGCACAGCGGTGGCAAGGTGGGCGCGAGATAACGGGGCCGTCCAGTTGGGGCTGTGGTAACCATGGCAGAACAAATCGAAATGTTCGGGCCGACCGCTCAACGATTCTGGTGTCGCTACGACCAACTCGAAGAGTACCACTCTGGTATGTGGGTTCACGTTTCCGACAAGGCCGAGCGCGCCAACTGGCTTGCGCGGGCGGTTGGTTTTCTGAGTGACAGCTCGGTCTTTCGTGATGGAATGCGCAAGGTGTTTGCTGCGTGGCCGACGTCTTGTCGGTACAACTTTTCCAACCCGTCGCTAAACAAGCCGGTGTGGTTGGCACACGCCGGGGCCAGCCTGACAAGGGGAATACCAGAGGAGTTCATGCGGCTTGGATATTGGGAACTATCTATCGACAGCAGGGCCAGGGCTGACAAGGACGCCATCGAAATATTTGGAGAATGGGAGAGGGACCACCATGCTAAAGCGATACATCGACACCGACGTACTGACTGAGGCGCGCAAGAGGATTGCGCAGACGTTCGACGACTTCGAACGAATCTACCTGTCGTTCTCGGCGGGCAAGGATTCGACGGTAATGATGCACCTTGTCTGCGACGAGGCGCGCAAGCGCGGGCAGACTATCGGCGTCATGCTGATTGACCTCGAAGCACAATTCGACATCACGATGCGACACGCCGAGCATATGTTCGAAATGTATGCCGACGTCATCGAGCCGCACTGGGTTTCGCTGCCGATACACCTGCGGAACGCGGTTAGTGTGTACGAGCCGTTCTGGCTGTGTTGGGATCCCGACGCTCAGGAGGCGTGGGTGCGCCAGCCACCAGACATCGCAATCACAGACGGCGAGGCTTACCCGTTCTTCCATAGCGGCATGGAGTTCGAAGAGTTCGTGCCGCTTTTTGGCGAATGGTTTGGGCAAGGCAAGTCGACGGCGTGCTTCGTGGGTATCAGGACGGACGAGAGCCTGAACAGATTCCGCACAATCGCCATGAGCAAGAAAGAGACGTACCGCGACTTCCGCCACACCACGCGTGTCTCGGAGAATGTCTACAATATTTACCCGCTGTACGATTGGCGCGTCGAGGATGTCTGGGGGTACCACGGACACAATCCCGACAAGCCCCATAACCGCCTATACGACCTGATGCACCAGGCGGGGTTGACACTATCCCAGATGCGCATCTGCCAGCCGTACGGCGACGACCAGCGGCGGAACCTGTGGTTGTTTCATATCATCGAGGCGGCGACGTGGGCCAGGGTGGTCGCGCGTGTCAACGGTGCCAACGGTGGTGCGCTCTATGTTCAGGAGTGGGGCAATATCAACGGCTATCGAAAGATTACCAAGCCCAAGGGGCACACGTGGAAATCGTTTGCCAAGTTGCTCGTGGCATCGATGCCGCCCAAGTCGCGCGAACACTACCGGAACAAAATCACGCTGTTCGAAAAGTGGTGGACCGAGCGCGGATACGACGACGGAATTCCCGATGCGGCCGACCACCACATGGAGGCGGCACGCAAGGCCCCGTCGTGGCGAAGGGTGTGCAAGTCGCTCTTGCGCAACGACTATTGGTGCAAGGGGCTTGGGTTCTCGCAGCAAAAAAGCTCGGGCTATGAGGCGTACATGAACCTGATGCGACGGCGAAAAACAGAGTGGAACGTAAACCAGACAACACTCGGATTCATCGAAGGAGGGGAGCAATGATTACCTATCTGGCGTGTCCGTACACGGACGAAAACCCGGCTGTTTCAAAGCGCAGATTCCGCGAGGTGAACAAGGCGGCGGCGACTATGATGGCGCGGGGCGAGCACGTGTTGAGCCCAATCTCGCACACGCACCCGATTGCCATGGCGGGCGAACTACCGAAGGACTGGCAGTTCTGGCAAGGTTACGACACTGCCCTGCTCAAGTGCTGCGGGCTGCTGAAGGTGCTCTGCTTGGACGGGTGGCAGGAGTCGGTTGGCGTCCAGGCCGAAATCGAGATTGCCAAGGGGCTAGGGTTGCCGATATATTACATCGACTCGAACGCAAGACCGCTTGACATCGGGCGCAAGTTCCTGTAAAAGACAACTGGAGGGTTCCGATGCGGATTCGAAACTGGCGTAGGCATCAGCACTACAGCAACCGCTGTCCACCGTGGATCAAGTTGCACCGCGACCTGCTCAACGACCCCGAGGTGATGGCACTGAAGGGCGACGAGTTCAAGTTGTTGGTGTGCCTGTGGCTCATTGCTAGCGAGCAGCCCGAGGGAGACGGCACGCTACCCCCGCTCAAGACCATCGCCTACCGCTTGCACATGACCGAATCGGCGTTAACCAAGGGGTTGCGGGGGCTTGCGGGATTCATCGAGATGGATGCTAGCACGCCGCTAGCAGAGTGCTTGCAACATGCTACCTCAGAGGGAGAGGGAGAGACAGAGAGAGAGACAGAGGGAGAGTCGTTCAACGAGTTTTGGGAGCACTACCCGCACAGGGTCGGCAAGAAGGCGGCGCGCAAGGCATGGGCAGCGGCGAAGGACAAGCCCGACTTGCCAGCTCTCCTCAATGCTCTTGATCGGGCGAAGCGTAGCAAGCAGTGGGCAGATGGTTTCATCCCACACCCGGCAACGTGGCTCAACGGCGAGCGATGGAACGACGAGCCGCAGAAGGCACCCGCCGCTCAATGCCGCCCCGACCCACGCGATGGGCTGGCGGCTGCGCTGTACGACAAGCCTGACGCGCCCGCCCCTGAGCCGATGACGCGTGAGGAGTTGGCTGAGATTGACAGACAAGTAGCGGAGGCGCGGGCTAACACCCCGTCGCTCCGCAGGATAGGAGGGGACGAATGAAGCGCTTTGATTTGGTAGATACTGCCATGTGTGGACAGCCGTGGCGCGAGATGGTTGAAAGCCGCGATGGTGAATGGGTACGATACGATGATCGGGCGAAGTGCAAAGGGTGTGAAGCGGTACGGGATGCGGTGGAAGACGCATTGGGACACGTTGGCGCGGCTCGAATGCAGACGATAGAGACGGACGATCAAATTATCGCAGGTCATATCAGGGATGCCGAAGTGTTATTGGGTAATGCCTTCCGTGCCATTAACCGCATTGGTTCACAAACAGGGGGGGGCGAATGATTAGGAGTAGCGTATTCGCCCCGGTGACCGTGGACTGCGAACACGGACATCCCAACTATGCAATTGACACCGTGCGGCTCGACGTCGACGACCCACGCATTTTGTGGGTGCATTGCCCCGCGCCCGATTGTGGGTGGTTCACTGTGCCGATGCCGACCGAGTACATCGACAGGCTGGTGGACGATGAATTTGGCACAAGGGACCGCCACTTCAACCAAGGAGGGGACGATGTATAAAGTAGGCGACAGGGTACGATGGACGTCGATTTGCGCGCCCAACACGGCGACCGTTATCGACACATACGGACGCATCCGTGTCGAGTGTGACGAGGGCGTGATGCCCGCCGACAACCGCGTGTGGCAGGTTGGCGTTGAAGAACTAGAACCTCTCGCCCCCACGCCCGATCAACTATGGGCAGAGGAGTGCACGCGGCAGCTCGACGAGCGCCCCCCCTTCGTGGTGGGCGACAGGGTGCGGGGCTTGCGAACGGGACGCGAGGGCACGATAAAACGCCGCCTTGCTGCCGACCTGTGGATGGTAAGAAGGGCAGATGGGCTATCTGTGTTCGAAGCGGAGACGGCAAAACTAGAACGCATCGAGGAACCCACGGTTGACGAGAAGGCGACCGGCATCGATTGGGACGAACTCGACCGTCATGTGGAAGGCGTTGACATGGTGCGCAAGGTGTCGAAGATGAAGTTCAGCGAGATGCCCGACCTCAAAATCAAGTTCAACGGTGGCGATTACTACCCTGAACCCACGGGGACCGATGACTTCGTTTTGGAGTTGGTGTTCAAAGACAGAACAGCGCGGGCCGTCAGGGATGGGAACGCGGCACCGTTCCCCGGCATAGAAACGCACTACCGCGACCCCGATGGCAAGTGGCACCCCATCCCACCGGGCTATCACATCGAAGAGTCTGCGGTGTCGGACGATTGGTACACCGACGAGCAACCCACCGTAACCCACACCTTCAACGCCACGCTCCCCGATGGGCGCACGGTGACATGCCCCGAGCCGGGGGATGGGTGGGCGTGCGTCGGTACCTCGCCGATAACGCGGATTGACCGCCCCGAACAATTGAGGGACCACGTGACCCACGAGGCGGGACGCGCCACCGTGGCTGAGTTGATGCCCGATGGGATGTGGCCACTTGCGATTACCGACTTCCGTGCTTGGGAGCGCGTACCCGTCGAGCACTACAACGTGCCGTACCCGCTGCTGCAAGACGACAGCGTGGGCGAGCCACGCGCCGAGTGGCCGATAGGCAACCACCCCCGCCCGCAAGCGTGGTGGTACGATAGGCTCGACGATGGCAAGGCAAGGGGGGAGCGATGACGCCGTACATGATGAACGAACACGTCGCAGCGGTAGAGCGCAGACTTGAGGCGAAAGCCGAAGTGGGTCCGATGGCGTGCTACGAGGGGATACCTGTGGACCGACTATCCAAGCGGGCGCTAATGGGGTTTTGCATTGAGGCGGTAGGCAGGATGCAAGAGCAGCACGAACAGTATCAGCGGGACATGTCGTTCTTCGGCTCGCTACGAAGGGGGCAGCGATGAGGCAGCACCCGACAGTACGAGCGGGGGGAGGCGTGCTCTGCTCTGAGTGCCGGTGGAAGTGCGGTACCGAGTGCCGACGCCACTCGCCGACCACGGACAAGCAAGGGTTTTCGCAGTTCCCGATTGTCCGCGCAGACGGCACGCAATGGTGCGGGGATGGTGGGTACAAGGTCGAGCAGGAGTACGAGAGGGGGCAGCGATGAAACCGGTAATCAGGGGGGGGTGGGTAGAGTGCAGCGGGGTGTGTGAGCACAATTCGGGGTTGTCGTTTGGGTGGTGCAATTATCGCGGATTCGGTCACGAGGTGGTTGACGGCCAACTGTGCGCCCCTTTCTATGCTCACGCGGTACGGTTACAAGCGGAGGCGCTGGCGAGGCGGCTTGTGTGCCTAGATGTCGACGACGATGGCAAGCAACACGTACGGCAGATTGAGTGTGAGGGGTGTCGCGAGAAGGATGAGGCTATTGCGCGGGTGCGGGATGCAGTCGGCGAGAAGTGCGACAACCTGTGCGCGATGAAGGGTGAACTGCTTCACGGGTGGCTCAATGGCAAAGCGTAAACGAGACAAGGCGTTCCTTGCGTGGTGTCACGAGCAGGGGGGCGCGTGCTGCTTGTGTGGTCGCCCGTTCACCGAACTGCATCATTGGGGTGACGCGGGCATGGGGCAGCGCGGCTCTGACTACGTGGTGACGCGCCTTTGCCACCCCTGCCACGAGCGCAGCGGGCGACGAAATCATTCATTGACACGCAACAAAGAAGCCGATACAATCGCCGCGTACCATGAAGACAACCTTGGGCTACTCGTTGATTGGCTAGAACACGGGTTGGGCAAGACGGTGAGAAAGGCGCTCCGATGACAGAGGCACAAATACAATCGGCGCTAATCAAGTGGGCGCGGGCACTCGCCCCGAAGCACCCCTGCTTGGCGTGGCTGTTTGCGATACCGAACGGGGGCGCAAGGGGGCGGGCGAGCAGGATGGGCGCGGGCATGGTGCCGGGGATGCCCGACTTGTTCTTGCCAGCGCAGGAAATTGATTGGCTGCGGTGGCGCGGAAATGTCATACATTCGACCATAGCGAACGGGTTGTTCATCGAACTGAAAACGAAGAAGGGCCGACTGTCTCAGGCACAACTGGACTGTCACGTGTACCTTGAAAGCGCGGGGTATCGGGTCGAGGTCTGCCGCAGCGTCGAGGAGGCGCAGGCGGCGATACTGGATTACTTGGGGGGGTCATGCTAACATCCGACGTCCCCGCTGGCCTGGTGCTGCTGTTCGTGGCGCTTGCGTTCGGTGCGGGTTGGTTGCTGCGGTCGTTGCACGTGTGGGCGGTGCGGCGGTGGCAGCGTGAGTGGTTCGAAGCAAACACGGCGGAAGCCATGGAGGCGCTACAACAGCACGTGGCGCGAAGGAGGGGATAATGAGAACGTTCAAAGACAGCGACCCGTTGCCACCGATGGTGGTGCAGTGTCTTGACGAGCACGGGCGGGCGTTGCCCGACTACTACCACGACGCCTATACGGAGTGGCAAGAAGGGACCGACGCAGACGAAGATTGGCCTACTATTTTGGCGCGTCATCTCGGCGCAGCGAGGGGCGATGATGGTTGAACAACCGATGTGTGAGTGGTGCGGTATCTATGAGTGGTGCGAGATCATCACGGGAGATTACGCGGTGTGCGAGGAGTGCGCCAAGAAGTGGCGCGAAGCTAACCGGAAAGCAGGGAGGGCAGTATGACGGTTGACGAAATTGACAAGCGGATAGACACAATCTTGGACGACATGAGCACAGAGGGAGGGCATATCGAGGAGGACAAGTTGCTATGGGACTTCGTGCGCGAGTGCGCCCCCCGTAATTCACCCGTGGGGCAGAAGGCAACCGCGCTGCTTCGACTCGGCGACCAAAAAAGGACAAGGTGGTACGCATGAAACTCAGCGGAACAATCAAAATTGGCGAGAACATCGAGCGTCGGTTGGTGATCTTCGTCGAGAGAACGCCCGAGGGGAGGAAGCCCAACGTCAAACTGTACGACCTGACCGACGTGCAGAAGGGCGAGGACGTCAATTGGCGGGAGTGCGACGCGGGCGCGTTTTGGGTTGACAATTGGGACGAGGTAGGACCGCCACCGGAATCAAGCGGATACATCGCGCCCGACGACCGACCGGGGGCAGACGACGATGACATCGGGTTCTAGGTGCCACTATACGAATACAAGTGCGAGTGCGGGCACACGTTCGAGGTGCTGCGCCCAACGTTCGAGGGCACCGCAAGGCGGGGGCTAGATAGACACGCAGAATGCCCCAAGTGTGGTATCTTTGCCAAGCGCGTCATCAGTCAGGGCACGTTTATCCTGAAAGGGGGTGGATGGTATGGGTCGGAGGAGAAGAAATGAGTACACCAACACCTAGAAGGGTCATCCGTTGCGACGAGTGTGGGCATGGGTTCTATCCGGCTCAGATTGTGATGTTCAGGGGGCGACGGCTGTGCAGTGAGACGGCACTTGGAAGGCGAGACGGGTGCTTCTGTAAAGATCACCTACGAAAACTCGCGCCGATCAACCTGATGGCGATGGTGCAACTAATGGCTGGCGGTAAAAGAACTTGACAAGGGGCTGCTAACGTGGTACGCTATTGGGGTAGGTTTAAAAACCGCACTAAATCAGGTCACGAACTAGTGCGGTAACAAGGGGGATAGTTGCGCCCAAACTCAACAGACTACCAAGTGCTCACGGTGATTGACAACTGTGGTGGGAGTGCCACGACCGCCGACGTTTGTCACGCGACGGGCAAGTCTAAGCGATACATTTCTGAGCGCGTGGCGCGGATGGTTCACCCGAATTTCGACGCGGGCGAGCCATGGATTGAGCGAACATCCGATGGGCTAGAGTTGAGTGAACGCGGGGCGCAGGCGCTTTACGGCGCAAGACAGAACCCGCTCATAGTGTCAGCGTCCCGAATGAGGGCATGGATAGACAACGCCCTTTGGCCGACTGACGAGGCGTTTAGCAACCTAGAAAACGTTGCCATCCCCGGACCCGAGCGGGCACCGGTCCAAGACCCCGAAGTTTGCGCGTGGCGACAAAACGGGCGGGTACTACCCCAACAGCATGAAATCGACGAAGACGAGATGCGAAAAGCTTGGCGCAGATTGAT
The DNA here is from genome assembly GCA_024231375.1 of bacterium. The sequence goes on from JAAEQP010000482.1 coordinate 30,414, forward strand.
AGACATGTGATGTACAGGGCACAGACACACGAAGCGGTGGCAGCACTGGAAATCGACCGACACGACGCACTGAGGGAAACCGCAAGACTTCGGCGCGAACTGTCAGACGAGCGCGCAAGGCGGGCGGAACTGAAAAGGCGAATTGCAATGGGCATCGCGGCACCCGACAAGAAGTCGAGCGACTTGGCACTGCGGGGGCTGCTGCTGATTGATATTGACTAGACGTACACACGATTAACGCGACGAGGCATTTTTGGGCAGAGGCAGGGCAGACGGGAAAACCCCCGACGAACGACGCGCCGAATTGGTGGAGCGCCGCGACCGCCTCGACGAGCGCATCATGGGGGCTATCGATGGCGACAGTTCGCTAGACTGCCAACGGTGGTGCGCCTGCCGCAAAGACCTCGACGCGCAGATAGACCGGCACGACGCCAAGTGGAGCGGGGACAGCAGCGGGGGCACGGTTGCGATCGTGTGGGCAGACAGTGACTAAGTACCCATCGCTAGCAGACAAGCGGGCGGCGTACGCTGACGCAGTGGCGTGTCACGGCATCGCCTGCGCAGACCTCGCCAAGAAGATAGACGAGGGCGCACCGCTCACAGACTTGCTGATGGCGTGGGGCGTGGCGTCGGGGTGGGAGATGCGCGCGTGGAACATTTGCAAGAGCAAGACGCGCGAGCACGTCGCCAAGTGGCGAGACAAGACACCGGCAGATGTTGACAAGTGACGGGGGTTCGTGGTAGGTCAGGGGGCAAAGGAGGGAGCCATGGACAGGGACAAACTAAGGGCGCTGTGCGAGGCGGCAACGCCGGGACCGTGGTCGGCTACGCCCGACGAGGATGGAACGCTGTTAAAGGGGGCTGATCACGAAGGGTGTTGGGATGCACTGTTGTGGCAGAGTGGATGGGATTCAAGTATCACCCTAACCCCCGAAGACCTTCGTTTCATCGCCGCCGCCCGGTCAGCCATCCCCGCCCTACTCGACGAGCTAGACGAGGAGGAAGGTGCGCTGATAGCAGAGCACGAGTTGCGCGTGTCTATCTCGCGGCGGTTGGAGGAAGCAGAAGCCGTGGTAGGTGCGGTGAGGGAGTGGGCGAAGGCGAATGATTATCCGCCAGCGGGTGAGCACAATATGATCCACCGGATTCATTGGCTCGAACTGTTGACCATCCTCGATCGCACCGACAGCGCCGAGCATCCACGCGTTGAAATCAAGAACCCGCTCAAGCCGTGGACACCGCCACCGCCACCGAGCGAGGCCGACATGCTGCTCGAATACGGGCCGTCGCATCACGGGAAACTAGCCGACAGCGCCGAGCCTACCCGCAAGAGTGATTGGTGGTGTTGTTCTGCCGACTACCCAGACCACGACGAGACTTGCCCGAACTACAGCGCCGAGCCTACCAGCGAGGGGGGCTAGCATGGGGCTGACAATCGAGATGGCACTAGCGCAGACCGAGAGCGTGCTTGATACCAACGAATCGCTGATAGCCACTAACGCCAAACTGATCGGCGTGAACGAGCAACTGATAGCCGACCTAGCAGCAGCACGGGAGCGGATAGCGGAGTCACAGGCAGACCGCGACCGATGGGTGGACAAGTGGGAAGAGATGCTCGCCGAGCGCGACGAAGCACGGGCAGAGCGGGACGCGTTGCGCAAGCGGCTCGACATCTACGTGGAGACAACCAAGCGGTCAGAGAAAGAGATAGCGCGACTCCACATTGCATACGGTGTTAACGGCTGTTGACTGAACTACGTCTCGGTGTCTCCAAGCGTGGCCCTGATGGGCGCGAGCACCTGAAGCAAAGCGAGTACCTAGCGGTTGACCGCAGCGGACCCGGCGTGTCGTTCTGCGATTTCATCATGGGGCGTGGGGGAGGCAAGACAACCGCGCTCGTACTGCAAGCGGTCAAGACTGCGCTCGTCGACATGCCCGGTATTCCCGGCATGATAACCGAACCGGTGGACGCCCGCATCTGGGATTCGTTCTTGCCCGCGTGGGAGAACGTGGTGCCCCGCGAATGGTGGTCGGTCAACTACGGCACCAAGACGATCACGATGTCGAACGGCACGGTCATCTACTTGCGCTCTCGCAACGTGGACAACCCCCGTCGCACGGTACAGGCTCGCGGTCCCGACCTCGGGTGGATTATCCACGACGAGGCGGCAATCAAATTCAACCAGCGCACCTTCAACGCGTTCCTGCCAGCGGTGCGGAACGTGAACGCACCGTTCCTGTTTGTGGACACGACGACCACCCCCCGGCTTGGACCTTACGAGTCGTACGTCAAGGGGGCGGGGCACACGGTCATCCAGGGCAGCGCGTACGATAGCCCGTTCTTGAGCAAGGAGGGCATCGACACGATGATCGCCGAGATGTCGCCCGACGAGGCGCGGCAGGAGATGCTAGGCGAGTTCGTGGCGCAAGAGGGGCGCATCTGGAAGGCGTGGAGCGACGAGGATTGGCCGAAGGGCAACGTGTACCCGTGGGAGCCTACAGAGGGCGCGTACACGCTATGGTGCGACATCGGGCTCAACAGTTCGTGGCTCATCGTCAAGCACCCGACGGCGCGGCAAGACGGCAGCGCGCTGGGTGGGTTCCTCGACGTCATAGTCGGCGAGTGGCACCCCGACGGCACGGGCGAGGTTGACGAGATGACCAAGTTGATTGACTCGACGTACGGTCGCCCATCAGCGGTGTACATCGGGGCAGACTACACGACGCGTTCGATACAGTCAGCCGAGACGGCACAGAAACTTATCAGCAATCGGTGGGGCGATCAACTGCTCATCGACACGCCGACCGGCGACATGGCGAGCAAGGCGATACAGTTGGCGGCAATCAAGCGCACGATGCAGAACGGCAAGGGGCGTCGATTGTGTTTGTGGAGCGGGTGCGTGAACCACACTGAAGGCGACCCGAACCGCGTGAGGTCGTTCAAGACGATGATCGACTCTGACACGTTCCCCGAGTCGCACGCTGCCACACCGACGATATGGCCGAAAGACCATGTGAACGAGCACTGCCGAGACGCGGTGGCTTACGGGGTGGCGTGTCGGCACGCGCCCGAGTACGGCAAGAACACACACCTTTAGATAGGACTTATCGATGATACTGATTCGCCAGCCTGTTGATAACACCGATGTATCCAACGATATGGACGCGACGCTTGTCGCTAATATCGTGGACATGATTGACGGGGTTGGGGGGCACGACCGCGCAGTGGACAAGATGGCGGAAAGGTACGCCTACCGCATCGAGCGCAAGGTAACCGAGGACGGGTTGGAGTACGCGACGTACGTCCGCGCCGACCGACAGCACGCTATCAAGAACGGCTTCTTTGAGGTGGTGCTTGTGGACTTCGGGCGCGCGGTGAACGACCAACGCTCCACGCTCTACAGCGAAGAATCGCAGGAGTGGGTGTACGACAACGACACTGCCGAGCAGGTGTTCAACGAACTGCGCGAGGAGGGCGGGGCAGACCTTGCGCTGATACGCGTGGACCACTTGGCGGACAGCATCGGGTGCGGTTGCCAACGCGTGGTGCATCGAGATAGTGCGCTATCGTGGCAGTCGTTCGCGCCGACCTCGCTAGCGGTAGGGTTCGCGGCGAGCATCGAGTCAGACGGCAACATGCGCGAGGTGAACGCGTGCGACATCGAAGAGGCGTCGGTGGTCGTGCTGACCTTGGGCGTGGTGGACGCAGCCACGAACAAGAACCGCTATGCGGCGTACTTCGGGCGCAGCGAGTTGTATCCGAACGGGCGTCACGTCGTGTTCGTGGGCGACAGCCCATCGGGCTACCCCGAGGTAGGCGGCGGCGGTGACGAGTGGACCACGGCGGGCGAGTTCGTGACGGATGCCCCGCTTGACGACATCGCTAACCCGCTCACGTATTGGAGCAACACCACGGGCACGGATGGACCTGAGTACCCCGTGGTCATCTTCTACGGTGACAGCAGACGGCACAACGTGGAGTTGCTCCCATTGACCGGCGAGGACTTGTACCTCGACAGCCTCGAAGCGGACGTGGCGTCATCGCTGATACTGAAGAACAGCCTGATCAATTCACGCGGCATCGTGGCGCTGAAGGCACCGAGCGGCGGGGCACTACCGAACCCGTGGGACCAGGGCATGGTGCATCTGCGCAAAGACCAGGACATCGAGGTCAAGAGCGTGCCGGGTGTCAACAGCAAGATAGCGTTTGAGAACTTCAAAGAGTGGCTCAAGGCGCGCGCCGAGTCGATGGGCGTGCCCGGTCACATGGTGGTCGCCGACAGCGAGAGCGGCAACCCCGAGTCAGGCAAGGCGATTGCGTTGAGGAACGCGCCACTCAAGAAGACGCGTGAGGAGCGGTGGCGGGCGAACCGTCATTCGTTCCGGCGATGGTGGGACGTGAGCAAAAACGTGTACAACTGCGGCGAAGGTTCGGCGGTCATCCCCGAGGATTCAACGCTCAAGTACAGCCCCGGTACGCAGTTCTTCGAGGGCGAGGACGATCGGCTTGCGGACATCACGCGGTTGGAGGCTGAGAAGACAGCGGGACTGAACGACCCAATCGGCGTGGCTGCTGACTATTGGGGCGTGACGCGCGAAGAGGCGGCGGTGATGCTCGAAGAGATGGCGAAGGAGATGGGCGAGCACCCCGACCTAGCGCCCGCAGCCCCCGAGCAACCGCAGGGCGTGCTAGCGCGGCGGCAGCTGGGGCGGCAGTAGGTGGAGCTATTCGACTTGCTCACGGTAGCCGGTGCGCTCGTGTTCGGCACGATTGCGCTTGCGCTGCTCAGGCTAGCGAGGGACGACGATGACACTTCCATTTAAGCAGGGCGGTATCGTGTGGATGATGGTGTACGACGCGATGCAACAGTTCATCACGTTGTCCGACCAAGTGGACGACGACGACTTCAGCGCGATGATGCTTTACAAGTTGGTGGGATAGGAGGGGACACAATGAGGATTCGAATCACGCAGTGCAAGAATTGCATTTGGTTTTGTGACGATGACGGGACGTGCCGAGAAGACAGCCCCGGCTACGAAGGGCTGAACGATTGGCCGGAGGTGACGAACGACGGGTGGTGCCGACAGTTTGCCCCCGTCGCAGAACTGTCCATCGACATCGACGTGGGCGGCATCGGTTGCTAGTATTCTACACACCGGACAACCGCGCCAACAAGCGCGACGGTGACGAGTTCAAGCGCGAAGCTTCGCTGTTCTGCGCGTTGCAAGACGACGCCGAACCCGTGCCGTTGCGGGGCACACGCACCGAGCGGTTCGCTACCTTCTCTGCTGCTTGCGCCGATAGGGCGGGGCAGGACTTGGACGCGGTGGTGTTCTTCATGCACGGTGTGAAGCGAGGGCTGCCGCATCTCTGCACGGCGAAGATGGTGCCCGACTTCGCGGCATCGTTGGCGTTGTGTATCGACGACTGTGCGCACCTCGTGTTCAATTCGTGTCTATGCGCTCAGGACTTCACGCAGGCTTTGGTCGACGAACTCGACCGGGTAGGCGTGAGCGGGGCTAGCGCGTGGGGGCACCTGACGGCAGGGCACACGACACGCAACCCGCACGCGGCGAGCAGCACGGCACTGGGCGGCACGTCTCGCATCGTGGCACCGAAGACGCCGCTATGGCGCAAGTGGATACAATGGTTGAAGGTGGGCGACAACCGCTTCCGTGCGCCGTTCATGGACACGTACGACATCCACCGCGCGCTAGGTTCGAAGGAACCGGGACCGCTGCCGATGGATTGGCGGGAACCCGAGGAGATTAAAAACCAATGGTAGCCATGGGAATAGGTCCGCTGCTCGCCCCGCTGTTCGGGTGGTTCTTCGCTCGCGTGGGCAAGGAAGCCGACAAGGCTATCGACCGCCGCAAGCCAAAGAAGAAACCGCGCATCACGTGGGCGGAGTTGCTTGAGAAGGCGAAGGCGCGTGCCAAGGGGCAGCACCGCGTCATCGTGAGCGACCCCGTGGAGTTAGACGACAACCCGTATGAGTAGGGGGTAAGATGGTGGGACTTACTGTTCAGTGCGACCGACCGGGGTGCGAGTGCGGGGGCGATACCGGCGTGGTTGTGGGCAAGACGTGGAATGCGTGGATGGATTTGGGGATGGCGGATTGTTGTTGGGATGTCCTGTGGGATGACAGCAGCGAATGCACGTTCATTCTTGAGCGTGACTTGTTGGTGCTAGACGACAAACCACATGAGTAGGAGGGGAACAATGAAGAAGCAAAACAAGTGCATCCTGTGCGGCAAGCCGCTGCCGTATCGGTGGAAAAAATGCAACATGGGCAGCGCGTGTGACGTGGCGTTCAATGACTATCTCGGGTGGGACACATGGGTATTCACCGAGTTTGAACCCGAGGCGCACCCGCATTGGCACGAGACAAACATAGATGCCTCCCACCGTAGTTGAACAGCACGCCGACGCCAAGCTCGACCTCGACGAGTATCGCGCAAGGATGTCGCCCGAGGTAGCCGCGCGGTTCGTGGAGCTCCTAGAGAACCCCGACGCCCGCGACGAAGGAATCCTTGACAGTATCCTCGGCAGGATGATCGAACTGAGCGCCGACGAGATGGGCAGCGAGCAAGCAGCCGACGCGTACTACGATGCGGTCGAGCAGTACGTTGTCCTACCGTGGGGCGAGTTGCACTCCATCCCCTTCGCCGAGCGTGGGGGCGTGTTCAACGAGGCGCAAGCGATGTTGACAGCATGGGCAAGCGCTCAGGCGTACGTCGAACTGATGGCGGTGGACGTCGCCGAGATGGCGGAGAAGAACGGCAAGCGGTTAGCCAAGGTGCGCAACCCCGACGACCTGCGGGGCATCCGCAACACGATGGCAGAGCGCAAGCAGATACGCGAAGAGGTGGGCGCTGAGTTGGCAGCAGCGCCCGAACCGGGTTAGTGCCATGCGTGTCCCGCGTCGGTGCGGATAACTTCGGCGGTGTTCCACTCTTCAGCTGCGACCGCGGCGTCGGCGAGGTCGGCGCGGTCGACCCTGCCATGTCGGCGACTGATGGCGGCGACTCTGCGGAGATTCTCTTCGCACATTTTGCGGGCGGCGGCGATTGCGTTGTCCAGTTGGTCGGCGGGGAAAATCGAAACACCCTCGTTGGCTTGCGGGCGAGTCACTTCGTGCTTAGCCATGTCGTCAGAGATGCGGACAGTGCCCCTAACCTTGCCCCACGAACAGATGGTGGCGGGGACGGTGACATAGATTTTCGAGGGTCTGGATGCGTCGCAGTGATTCCAGAGTCCGGCCATGATTGCGGTGTCGCCCTTTTTCATTTTGTCCCCCGTGGTGTTCGTCGTTTCCATGCTTATGATTATGGCAGGTTCTCCAAAGCAGTCAAGAAAAAAACGACACGATATGCAAAATAAATTTGAGCCAGTAACGGCGCGGGTTTCCCGTGGCTAGTTACCAAGACCTAACGCCCACCGGGCAACCCGGCAAGTTCTACTCGCCCTACATCGAGCGTGGTAGCGACCACGTGCCGACGTCGGTGCCCGTGCCCACGGCGGCTGACTTGCGTGCGATGCCCACGGCGGAGCGGTACGACTTGATGTCGCGGTATGGGTGGATCAAGCCCGCCGACCAAGAGATCGAGATACGACGTTCCTACTTGCAGCGGTGGGACATCGTGAAGGGCGACGACCGGTATGATGACGAGATGGCTCGCCTTGCTAGCGCCGAGAGCAAGCAACACCTGCTCGCTGCTAGTCGGCGGCAGATGGAACGCCACGAAACGCTAGTGGCTGTCGATGGCAAGTTGGATTCTGATACCGTTTACCTGAATGAAGGTTCCGAGCCGTGTGAGGAATGTCAACCGCTCGATGGCGAAATCATGTCGTATGCCGAGCGCGTGTCCGAGGGCAAGTTGCCCGGCGATAGATGCTTGGGTGCTGACAACTGTCTGTGCGTATTGATGGTGGTCGATTGAAACTAGACATCAAATCAAAAGGGATGGACAAGGTAGCCGCGCAGATGGCGCTACTTGCTAACCTTGGCGCGACCGTCAAAGGCATTGCGCTCCACGGGGCAACCCGCAAGGGCGGCATGGATAGCGGCGACGTCATCGGCTTCTTAGCAGAAGGTGGGCGCGACATCTCGCCGACAGAGGACGATAGCGACGAAGCTGCGCAAGCGTACTTGTTGAAGGTTGAAGAGCGCCTACGGATGATGAAGTCAAAGGGGTGGGTGACTTCTCGCAAGGGGCAAGTGGCAATCGTCAAGGGCGCGGAGTTGGAAGGCAAGCGAGCAGCGGGCGGGGCGCAGTCGATTGCGTTGCGCGAAGCGGGCAAGGTGATGACCAAGATACTCCGCGACCGTGTGACGCAACAGACGACGAACGACGGCAACAAAGCCGACGCCGTGTCACCCGCGTACGCCACGTGGCGCGAGTACAAGTATCAGGTTCCCAAGTCGACGGTGTTCCGTGCGACGGGGCAACTGCTAGCCGAACTCAACGTCTCGGGCTTAAGACAGTTTAGATAATAGTTATGCTGCGCGGCGGGTGGTCCCCTCCCCCCTCCCCCGCTCGTCGCGCGGCACTTTTCAACAAACGCGGCTTTACTGAAAAGCGGCGGTGACAGTTTTCAATAACCCGACGTCGCACTTGCAGTTTGCGGTCTGCTCAAAACCGGGCGACGTCCACAACCCCGATCCACCACATGCGTTGGTTGCGGCCAACTAAAAAAACCGGGTGGGCGAGAGGGCGAAACATGAGCGACGAAACAACCGAACCAAACGCAGCAGAAGCACCGACCCCCGAACCGACCGGTGGCGACAAGAAGGACAAGAAGATTGCGGCGTTGATCGCGGAGATTAACAAACGCGACGACGCGATCAAGGCGACGGCGGCAATGGACCGCGAAGCGAAAGCCGAGCGGGAAAAGAAAGCAGCGGTAAAGAAGGCAGACTACGAGGCGGCGGCGTTGATTGACAAAGACGCCCTCACCGCCAAGGATGCCGAGATTGCCGCGCTACAGGCAACCATCAAGAACAACGTAACCACGCAGGAATTGTCGACGCTGCTCGCGGGCACCGACCCCTACTTCCAACAGGCGAAGGTTGCCGAGTATCTACGCACTGACCCCGACGAGCGCAAGTCCGTCGAGGAACACGTCGCAGCCCTTCGAGAAGCCGAGCCGGATAGGTTCAACACTAAACCCCCCGCCCCTAAGTCGGCGGGACATAGCGGGGCGGTAGCCCCTGCTGCAAACAACGCAGGCTCCCTTGAAGAAAGGGTAGCCAACGGGGACGTAGACGCTCAACGCGAGATGCTGAATAAGCTGTTGAGCCAGTAGCCCCGAGAAAGATTTACTATGGCTGGTGGAACCACAACGACCGCCGCAGCGGCGATTAAAACCACGTTTGAACCTGGGATGCGCAAGACGTTCTACGAGGGCACCCCCCTGATGAACATCTTCCCCCGCAAGTCCAACATCGGCG
>JAAEQP010000483.1 GCA_024231375.1 bacterium
GGCGGCTGCCGCGGCCACCGTGCGCAGGCCCGTGACCGTCACGACGTCTCCCTCGTACACGATGAATCCGAAGGTCAGTGCCGAAATACCGATCATCAGCTTCTGAACAACGCCCTGCAAGCCGAAGAAGATGGCCTCGCGTCGCTGTCCCGTGAGTTGCTCGTCGTAGTCAATGGCATCGGCCAGGAGCGCGAACGGCAGCACCATGAACCCGGCGACAGGAATACCCATGGTGGACGCGGCGAGGATCGTCTGCGCGAAGGGCGATCCGAAGGGAAGCCATCCCGCGACCGCGAAGAGGCCGAAAGAGCAGGCTGAACCGAGGAGGGTGAACAGGAACATGGCGAACTTGCCGAACTTCTTGGTCAAGATGCCGAACACGATGAACGCCGAGAGGACGGTCATTCCCAGGTAGGGAAGCATCACCAAGGGGACCTTCCCTTCGCCTTCGTTCAGATAGGTCAGGACCCACATGGGGACGAGGGCAACCATGAGGTTGAGGCCGAACCAGAAGAATGCCGTGCTAGCGGCAATGCATCGGAATGCAGGATTCTTCATCGTGAGGCGTATCGAGACCCACAGGCTGGGACGATCTTCATCCGGTGGACGTGGTGCTTCCTTGATACAGAATGCGACCGGGGCCAAGGCCAAGATGGTTGCGACCGACACGATACCGGCGACGGCGTGCCAACCGAAGTGCTCAACCACAATGCCCATCGAACCAAAAATCAGCAGCGAGATGACGACGCCTAGGGTTTGAAGGATCTGAAGCGACACACGCTCGTTCAGATCGGAGGTCAGCTCCGGCAGGAGAGACAGGTAGGGTGTCACCACCGTCGCGTACAAGAAGAAATGGGCTTGTATGAGCACCAGTGCCCAAAGGATGAGCAAGGGCGTGGGCAGGCCTGTAGGCGGCGAGAAGAGGAGGAAGAAGACAATCGCGAGCGGAACGAACCCACGGCGCACAAAGGGCACCCGCCGACCCAAGGGCGAGCGGCAGTTGTCGCTCAAATGCCCCATGAATATGTTGTACAGGCCGTCGCCGATGCGCCCGAGAAACAGCAACGCTGCGAACACTGCCCCCGAAATCAGGATGGTCCCGTGACCCTTCCCCGGTGCGTAGCGCACGATAATCCACTGCATGAGCACCATGTCGCACAGGTTCGTGCCGAGCCCTCCCAGCCCGTAGATGAGTTTCGTTTTCAGGGGAAGCTTAGCCATGTATCCTCTCTTTCGGTCATCCGTTCAGTCCGTGGTCATATCTTGAAAGCGCTTCGGAGTCGCAGGCCCTCTTCGGCGCGTCCGTCGTACTTGATCGTGCCCTGCATGAGGGCCATTTCCAGCCGTTTCTTTCCCAGGAGAATAGCAGCCCAGGTGCCGGCCGGCATGCGCAACGACAGGATAGCGCTATCCGGCTTGTCGTCGGGCCGAATGTCTACGCTTCCATCCTTCACGTAGATGCCGAAATCCTGGTCCGGGGCGCCGCCTTCCGCATCCAAGTGCAACGTGAGCACACACTCCCAGTCGCGCACGGCGCTTGCATCGAATCGGTCCACAAGGCCCAGCGTAAGGTCACGGGCCTGGGGCGCATACTTCGCGGTCGCGCCGCCGAAGGAGAGCCATCGGCGGGGACGCGGCCCCACGATGCAACTCTTCCGTTCGCGTCTACGGCGGCGCCAAGCGTACCAGGATGGGAAGGCATGATCGAATTCGTCCAGGAAGACCTCACGGCGTTTCGAGGCCGACCGTTCCACGGCGAGCGCGAACCGGAGGACTTCCTCCCCTTCCCGCGCGGTCAGGAGCGCGGCTGATTCTCCGTTGATGGCGGCAATGAAGTTGTGGGTCGCAGCGATGAAGCCCTCGGCCCAATCGCAGGGGACGTCGTCGTAGTGTGTCCACTTCTCGCCGTCGAAGGCGCTGACGGGCGGACCGTCTTTGATTGCGCCCGTGCCCCGGTTTACCAGGATGATGCCGCGGGTGCAGGTGACCTCGAACCATTCATCGTTGGGATAGTACTTGGTCGGGATGGTCAGGTCTTCAGCGTAGAGAAAGTCGCAGGTGCCGTACCGCTTGGAGTCCTTGCATTTCCACATGATGGTCGCGGGCGTGTCGACGATACCGTCGACCGTATCGACCCAGGCCGCCACACGCTCCACGTCGCCGAGGAGATACCATCCGACGGCCCATTCGTGGTGGCCGTGGTCGAAGGTTTCAAAGCCGTGGCCCGTGGCTGCGATTCGGAACTGCTGTTCATAGGTCGATGCGGGCACATCCCATCCGCCCTTGGGACTCGCGACATACTTGATTCGCATGCCCACGGGGTCGCCGTAGACGCTTTCCTGGATGAGGCTTTTCGCCAAGGCAATCGGCGGATAGGTGACGTACATCTCCGTGACTTTGAAGACGATCCCGGCCTCTTCGGCCGCGGCCACCATGCGGGCAGCGCTGGCCAGGGAGGTGGTCATGGGTTTCTGGCAGGCCACGTGTTTGCCCGCGGCGGCGGCCGCGACGACAATCGGCTCATGGGTATCGTAGGGAGTCAGGACCTCCACGGCATGGACCTCCGGGTCGTTGAGCATGTCGTGGTAGTCCGAGTAGGCCTTCTCCGCCCCCCACTCGGTCTTTCGCTGTTCGGCGCGTTCCGAATCAGCGTCGCAGACGGCATAGATGCGCGCCCGCGGGTTGTCACTGTAGCCGAGTGCGTGCAGATCGGCGATGCGGCCACACCCGATGAAGCCGACGTTGATCACGGTTCGTCCCCCTTACAGTGCCATAGCGGCGCGCATTCTGCACGGAACGCCGCCTTCCGTTCAACCTTGCGCGGACTACGACGGATACTTCGCTTCGCGGTATCCGTCGGCGAACAGGGCACCGTCGTATCCGCCCGACGATGCGCGGGCTTCGTCCAACGTCACCTCCCGGTCGCCGTCTTCCCACGACATCCGTGCCGCCAACGCGCACCATTCGGGCTCGAGCAACTCCTGCACGGACATGGGCGGGTCGTCGGTATCGCCCGCGAGATAGGGCAGCACCGATTCCAGTAGCGCGCGATACACGTCGTCACAGCCGCCGATGTGGTGGACGCTCTTTTCGGTGGTGATGGTTGCGTAGAACGGGAGCCAGGTGCCGGCCTCCCCTATGTTCAAGAGCCCGGTACGTCCGTCGGACCACGTGATTTGGAGGTGGTGTTGGACATTGTGACCGAGATGACGGACACTGACCGCCCCCGCCCCCAGGATGCTGAACAGCATGGCGTAGGCGTGAATCCCGTAGTTGAAGTCGTCAACGGCGCATCCGCACAAAACCGTGTGCGGGGTGCCTCGTTCATCGACGGGTGTCTTGAGATAGTCGCGCGCTTCGTAGCAGAACCGCAGCGACGAACCGCCCGTGATCCGGGCGCCTTGGGCCGCCCACTCTTCGAACTGAATGAGATCGGCTGCATTGCCCACCACGGGCTTGTCGGCGAGCACGGCTTTGCCGGCTTCGACGAAAGGACGGGCCTTGGATACGCGGGTGTCCCAGTCGCACGCGTGGATTACGGCGCAGTCCACCTCGGGCACTATCTCGTCCAGGCTAGCGAACACGCGTGGGATGGAATGCTCCGCGGCGAAGGATTCCGCATAGCCCGCGGGATGCACCGATCCTCCGTCCCAGACGCCCACCACCTCGTGCCCGAGTTCGCGTTCGATGGGAATCCATGCGGCGGGGTGCGACGTGTCTAGATCCACGATGCCAATCTTCATGCCGGTCGTCTCCTTAGTATGCTCATGCCCGAAACCGGGCTCAGATGCTGCTTTCGTAGATGCGGTCGACGAGTTCCATGGTCGCCACCGTGTTGGCCAGACTGCTGCAGGGTTGCTTGCCAGCCTTCACGCAGTCGATGAAGTGGCGGTTCTCGTCGTAGAACCCGAGCTGACGCCAGGGACTGTCGGATGTCGCCGCGGCGGCGGGGTCAATCACTTCGGGTTCGGTCGATCCGTCCACGTAGACAGTGCCCGAGGTGTCGGGATCTGCGTAGGCCGACATGCCCGTTGTATGCATGGCGACGTTGAACACCCGGTGTCCGCAGGCCCAATTGGTTTTGAGTATGCCGGTAACTCCGTTTGAGAAGGTGACAATGGCGTAGAACGCGTTCGGGTCTTCGCTGTCGAGCGCACGCACCGAACTCGCCACGTTCACGACTTCGCCGCCGCACAGGTAGCGGAGCGTGTCGACCGCGTGGACGGCGTCGCAGGACAGGATATCGATGGCGCCGCCGTAGTACTTGGAGTCGGGCGAGAACTTGATGAACGTTACTTCGACGGTATGGATGGGGCCGCGCTTCTCGACCTCCTTCTTGAGTGCGTTGATGAGGGGCACGTACCGGCGCTGGAACCCGGACATGGCGATGACCTTATTCCTCTTCGCGTGCAGGGCCAGTTGCCGATTCTGCCGCGCATTGAGTCCGGGCGGTTTCTCGATGAACAGGTGGTGTTTGCGGACCATTACGTCAACCGCGATGTCGAAGAGGTGGTGTGGTGGCATCAGGACGTACACGGCGTGGGGCTTCACCTCGTCCAACATGGCCCGGTAGTCGCCGTACACGCGCGGGATGCCGAACGTGTCGGCGGTTTCCTTGGCTTTCTCCGGAACCAGATCGCAGATCGCGGCCATGTCCACGTCTTTCATCTCGGCCAGGGATGGATAGTGAAAGCGGTTGGCCATGCCCCCCGCGCCGATGAGCGCTAGGCGTACCTTCCCCGAGATCTTCCCCGTGCGCTTCCTGCCACCGGCCTTGCCTTTGGGCATGTGCTGTCCCCCTGGATGTGAAGCGCCAGCTTCGTCGGCCATACGCGGAAGGTTATAGCACAGCCCCGGACGGGAAGGCACATGCCTGTTCGTGCGTGTCCGGTTGCATTATAGTAGTGACAGCGGTCATGTACCCGCCAAACGGGGCACGCGCTCCGGGAAAGGAGGGGGAACGATGGCAAACGCGATTCACTGGTCGGGGGAGGTCTACGAGGGTTCCGTATCAAGCCGGTGCTGGTTCTGCACGGAGCTGGATGGCGGCTGGAGCGAGAAACACTCCGCGGACGAGGAGCTTCAAGCCATCGTCGCGATGGAGAAGGACCTGGGCGAGGTCCCCGACTGGGCTCAACGATTGGTTGGGGGCTTCATCAACCGGTTTGGCGCCTGCGGACACTACACGTTTCCCAAGCCCTTTCTCGAAGCCGTCGATGCGATAGGCAGGGAAGAGTCGCTCCCGCATCTACATGGGTGCTTCAACGTCGACATGGTCCGCAAACGCGAGGCAATGGACTACTGCTTCTGCCTGGATGCGTGGCTGGCGGGCGCCGGCGCCAACGACGCTGCGGAGGAGTTGCGGATGTTGGCCTATCGGCAGGCAGACTGGCCTTCAATCTGCCGAGACCTTTGGGATGTCCTCGGCGATGCAACAGAGGCCAAGCGGCTACTTGTTGCCCGTGTCCTGCATCACGTGCGGTGGTTCATCAAGTTCACGACGTGGGATGACGAACCCGGCCACCTCTGTCACGACCAGTACCTTGGCCGATTCTGCCACAAGGACGGGAAGGTCGCAATTCACTGCTACTACGACGTTCCGAGCTTCGACTTCGATGGCGCATCGCCACGCATAGCAGAGTTCGAGAACCGTTTGGACGAACTTGAGCCGGAATGGCGCCAGATCCGCGACGACATCTTGAGTTGGTGGCTCTGCGCGCCCAAGGCCTTTCGTTTTCTTGAGCGGATCATCTTGTCAATCGCCAATCTCCGTTCTCCTCAACCGGGCGAGACGGTTCCGGGCTTCCTGAAATGCACGGACACATACCCTGACCAGCAGGGCACCGCCGAATACTGGGAGCCCCTTATGGAATCACTGGCCAACTGGTGGAAGGGAGAGTCCTGCGACGACGCGGTTGCGAGCGACATCTATGAGAGGCTGGGCGAATCAACCGATCTCAAGAGATGGCTGGTCCGTCTGCTCGCGCGTAAGTTGACGGCGATGGTGGACAGCATGGCCGAGTTCGCCAGCCTTGTTGGCTCCCGTCCCTCAGGATCAAGAGGCACGAAGCCCGTGGCGGATTGAGGGCTAGGACTTCCTACGGCAACGCGACGGAGCCATACGGTGTCTTCAGCGCGCCGGTCGGTTTGATGGTCACATCGCCGGGACGCGCTCCGGAAAGCAGTTGCCGGAGCGCCTTGACGCCGGACAAGCCCCCCGTGAAGGTCATCTCCCTGGATTCGCCTGCACCGATTTCACCGAGTGTGCTGGCAACCACGTCGGCCAACTCGATGTCGCCAATCTTGAGGGCATAGCCGAGCCCGTCCAGCCCGAGGCCGAAGGTGTTGGGGTTCTCAAGGCCAGCTTTCACGGCTACCTTGGCGCCCTTGAGCGAGACATCGGCGGGCTCGACGGACAGGGCGGAGAACTTGGGCATGCGCATCACCGGCATGACGCCTTGCTTCTTTAGAGGAAGTTCGAAGGTCTCGCCTGCGACCGGTAGGGCCAAGGCGCCCTTGAGCGTGTAAGGAATCTCGCCCGCGCCTTTCAGGCTCTGGTAGGCCTTCCAAATGTCCACGTACCGCATACGCACAGGGAGGGTGACGGTGCCCACGCCGCTGGCGGGGAGATCGAGTTTCGATAGCGCGCTCGAATTCAGGAAACTGGCGCCCTGGATGTCCAATCCGTACCGGAACTCGGGCGATTTGATGGCCGTGGCGTAGGGATTGTAGACGTCCACATCGAAGGCCAGGTCGACTCCCTGGAAGTCCAGGCCGGCGATGCGCGGCGTGATGCCCTCGATTCTCGGCGTCGGAAGGGCTCCGAGCAACGCGTCCAGCGGGAGTGACTCGCACCCCGACAACGACGTGCAGACAACAAGCAGTGCGGCCAGGTGAGCGCGTTTCAACATCGGACAACCCTCCACGTTGATTGCGTTGCGGAACGGTTCCTCCTCTACCGTAACAGGCGTCGACCGGCAGTATGTTCCAGCCCGGCACAATGTTAGCCTCGCAGAAGCCCCACTTCGACGTCCGTCAGCGTCACTTTCAAGGCCCCCATGGCATCGCGCACGCGGTCCGGACGGCTGGTGCTGATGAGGGGGTATGTCGGGAAGGGCTGATGGAGCAGGTAGGACAGGGCGACCTGATTCGCGCTGCATCCCTGGTCCCGCGCGATGGAACTCGCCCGAAGCAGTCGTTGCCTGTTGTCGGGCGAGTCGTATTCGCCCGCGATCGGGGGCGGCCCCTGGAACTCCGATTCCGCCCACCGAGCATTGGCGACGCCGAAGTAGCCTTTGGCCTGCGCCGTATAGGGAAACAGAGGTAGCTTGGTCTCCTCGTGGTATCCGCGCATGGCATCATCGACGTACAGCATGCCGGTGACCGGTGCATCCGAGGACCGTCGGTCCGCCAACGCCCAACCACATTGACTGGCGATGAAGGGCGGAATGCCCGCTTGCGCGCAGTACGTCTGGGCCTCGGCAAAGCGCGGAATGGTCCAGTTGGAGGCCCCGTAGGCGCGAACACGGCCGTCTCTGACGAATCCGGCCAGCGTATTCATGATCTCCTCCACCGGCCGGTCCGGATCGTCGCGGTGAAGCCAGTACAGGTCGATGCGGTCAACGCCCAGCCGGTCGAGACTCTCGGCCAGGTCACTTTCCAGGTCCGCCCTTGAGCAGCGCCCGAGTTCCATGCGATCCAGCGGAGGATGACCGCCTTTGGTGGCAAGTATGACGTCATTTCTGACGTTGTTGCTTCTGAGCCACTCCCCGACCGTGCGCTCGCTGGCGCCCCAGCCTCCCTCGACCCACGCCGCGTAGATGTGGGCCGTGTCGATGAAGTCGCCTCCACACTCGGCATAGGCGTCGAGAACGGCAAAGCTGGCTTCCTTGGAGATCTCGGAGCCAGAAGAGCCGGTACCAAGCCCGATGGGCGATTGAATGGATTCAAGAACAGTCAAGGGACCTCCCTTCGTGGATTCATCGGGTCGATGAAGGCATGTTCGGCACTCTTCCCGCCCGGACATCGGATCTGGAGCCAATATACGCCTTGGTGCGCTCTCGTACCACGTGGTGGCCGTTTCCAGGCTCGTATCCCCTCCCGCCGTTCACTGGGCGCGGTGCCGAGGGGAACTTGTCGCGCTGAACGGGGATATAGGATATGTGGCAAGGGCCGAACCCGCTCGGCGTGGCCCTCGTTGGCATCTCCCTGGCCGGGGGCATGGGGAGTAGTAGGAGTGTGTGCCTACCGGTCTGGGTTGCAGCAGACCGTTTCGTGCCGCCAAGGGACGATGCGGGTGGTCGCGGAATACGTATTCCCGTCGGCCGTTCCTTCCGCCCTTGGCGGCGCGTTAGTTCTTTCCCCTAGGCGATTAACTTGCCCGTCCTGAGCAAGTTACGGCTTCCCTTTCACAATATCGTGTGGTACGATGTATTCATCGTGAATCTACGCACGAACTGGTGGGAACCAAAGGAGGTGTGAAATGAATCTGTGTGGACTTATTGAAGACGCTGGGGATCAACTGCATGACTGGGGCCTGTTCGAAGTCCCGCTCCTTGGTAGCTGGCTCATGTCGCGCTTCTATCTGCTCATGTGCTTGTTCTGCGGAGGGCTCTAGTAGCCGCTTGGGCCGCGACGAGCGGCACTGGCTTAGTCTGTAACATGCGTTTTCGCGTGGGACGCCTGACATGGCGTCGGGAATGCCCGAGTCCATGAGTGACAGCGGGTGAAGGAGAACAACCATGAACCTGTGTGCGTTAGTCGAGAACTTCGGTGAGACCCTTAGCGATCTGGGGATTTTCGATATCCCCATTATTCAGTGCTTTGCCTACAGCATCTACATCTTCTGGGCCGATCTGCTGGGCTGCGACAACTAGAGCCACCTTTGCGGGCGGCCCTCGGACCCCCGGGTACCTGGGGGCCGCTCTTCTCCGTTTTCGCAAACGGGCAATGTGCGCCCGGTCGATAGCGAAAGCTCTATGCTGGCCGAAACCCGAGCACTGCGGAAATCCCCTCCTCGCCCATAATAGCCGCTGCATCAACCATTGACTCAACCTGACGCGCCTCTTGTTTTCAAGAACCCGCGACCCCGTTCTTTCTTTTCCAGTTATCGTAGTA
>JAAEQP010000484.1 GCA_024231375.1 bacterium
GGGGCAGAATTGAACTGCCGACACCCGGATTTTCAGTCCGGTGCTCTACCAACTGAGCTCCCCTGGCACCTGCAGACAAAGCATACGAAAATCAGAAGGCCCTTGTCAAGCTCCCCTCGGGTTCGCAAGCCCTTATGGCCCCTACTCCTGGGCAGCCTTCGGCTTGGCGCCGGTCCCGGCTTTCTTGCCGTCCTTTGGAGCCTTGACTCGCAGTGCGCGACGGTCTAGGTGGACCCCAGCACGCTTTGATGCCAGCGCTTTGTGGCGAATCTGCGACAGAGTTTCAAACACTTGTTGGGGCGTGGTGGCGTCCTTGGGTTCGCGCAGAGTGACGCAGAAGATCGCTTCGCCGAAAGTGTCGTCCTTCTTGGCGCCGAGCTTCTCGCCGAGGCTGCGGGAATGCTTGACCCACACCTTCATGACGCCGTCACAGAAGGTCTTCACGCCACTGACCGGCATGAGCGCGATGAAGTGGCCTCCGCCCATGTGGCCCACGAACACCTCGTCGTCGAGGAGTTCCGTGCTGCAACCGACCAAGGCGCGTCCAAGATGGCGGATGGCCTTGTTTCTGGCATCCATTCCCAGGCTGCGGCCCAGTTCCCGAGCGCCCAGCAGTTCGCAATGGGCAATGGCGAAGGTTTCGCGGCTGCTTGACCTCCGCTGGATTTCGCGGCGCGTCCCCTCGAGCCCCGGCAGCGAGGTGAGTTCGTCCGTATCGGTTCCCGTGGCGTTGGCCCGGAGTAGGGCCTCGCAACGCTGCAGGAGGTTGTTCATGTCAAAAGGCTTCACTACGTAATCGTCTGCGCCCTGCGCCAGACCATGAAACACCTCTTCGTCGTCGTTCATGGCGGAGACGATCATGATGGGAACGGTGTAGATTTCCGGGTCGCGCCGGATCTTGCGGCAGATCTCGAATCCGGAGGTCCCTGGCAGCATGACGTCCAATAGGATCATGTCGGGCGTCTCTTGCTTCACCTTGTCCAGCACGCTGGCGCCCGTGTTCTCAACCGTACACTGATGCCCGGCTTGACCGAATCTTCTCTTGATCTGCTCAGCGGTCACCCGGTTGTCTTCGACGATAAGAATACTGGCCACGATCTTGATGCCCCTTGCAGCGTGCCGTCCCGCCCTGCGCGGATGGACCTTCGCCAGAACGCACTCGCCCCGACTCAGCCGCATCATGTTGCCACAACACTTGTTATGCTTGGATGAACGCGTGCAAAGCCGCGCGTTCCGCAACTCACACACCTACTCTGGAGTATACTCCACGGTGAGTCAAACGCGCAAGGACCGGCCAAACGAGGGAGTGGCGAACAACAGGCCCCTCGCCGGGAGGACTTCATGGGGAACGACACAGTCCCAGAGGGCGTGCTTGAGGCGTACGGCCTATCGCCGCGGTCGGTCGCGCCCGCGGGCGGCACGGCGGGAGGTACGTGGCGGGCCGACACGGACGAGGGCGCGGTCTTCGTACGCATGCGCGGACCGCGCACATCGTCGCGTCAACGGATCGCGTTCGACCATGGGTTTCGCCGTCACCTGGCCGCGGAAGGGTACGCGACGGTTGCTCCCATGACAACGAGAACCGGCACCACGTGCGTCGACGACGACGGCGGGGTATTTGAGGCGTACCCGTTTGTGCCGGGCGCCCTGCTCGGTGGAAAGCAATCGGATGCGGCCCGTTGCGCCGCCGCGACATCCCTCGCGCGGCTCCATCAGCTCGGCGCGTCGTATGAAGCGGTGTGCGAAGATACGGTACCCCAGTTCTCCTCGTATCCCTGCGGGATCCCGTCGCGGATGCGGTTCGACGCCCCGGATGCACAGTCCGAGGCGCTCGATTACCACCTTCAGTTGACCTCCGACGAAACGGAGCGCCAGGAGTTGGAGCGGGCACGGGAGGCAATGGTACAGGCGGGCCGGGCCTATGCCGCCTCGTATGCGGAACTGCCGCGGGCCGTGGTGCATGGCGACTACAACTGCTACAACCTGCTGTTCGACGAACGAGACGCAGTCGTCGGCGTCTTCGATTTCGACTGGGCCTGGCGCGAAGCTCGATTGTTCGACATCGCCACAGGCGTGTTCTTCTTCGGCACGCGACGGTCGACGGACGCTGACTCAGGCAGCATTTGGTCGCTGACCCAGTGTCCCGAGTTCGATCCGGACGGCATGATGGCGTTCCTCGTGGCGTACCATGAACTCGAACCGTTGACGCAAGTGGAATGTGAAGCACTCCCCCACGCCATCCTGGCGCGGTGGTGCTCGTGGCGGCTCGAAGGCGCCATGAAGGTTGCGGCGGAACGGCAGGCGGCGTTCGTGTTGTACGACTTCTTCAAGCCCTTTGAGTGGGTCCGTAGCGAGAACGACGCGCTACTGCGCCGATTGCAGGCCCTACTCGGTTGAGCCTGAGGTGCCGAGAAGAGCCGTGCTGGGCAGAAAAAGGGCCGAACACGGTGTCACACGCTGCGTTCGGCCCAGAATTGAAGTGCTATCACGTTACGCGCGGCAGCAGTCTTCCTTGTCGCACCGGCCGCTGCTGTCCAGCAGGCCGCCACATGCGCAACGAGTCTCGCCTCCTTCTTCCACCGGCGCACTCGCATCAGAGCGGCATTCGCAACCGCATTTACATCCTTCACTCATCCGACATCCTCCTGCGCGTGAGCGGGAGCCGTCTGCTCCCCACCTCGCACGTGTGTGATCATGTCCAGCAGCAATCCGTCCACATGTTCGTCCGCGATCCGGTAATGGACCCGCTTGCCGTTTCGTGTGGCCTTGACCAAGCCGCCGCTCCGCAACAGCCGGAGATGCTGGCTGGCCAGGGACTGAGAAAGCCCGGCCTCGGTAGCGAGTTGGCACACGCACCGGGCACCGTCGCGGCACGCCATGAGAATGCGCAACCGGCTGGGTTCCCCCAAGAGCCGGAACAATTCAGACAGCCGCGCCTGTTCTTCTTCGGAGAGCGAGTCGGGGCAGGAGCAGTCATCAACATGTGAACACTCATTCATATGTTGGAATGATACGAGGTCAAGGCTGCGATGTCAAGCGGATTGTTTCGTCGAGAACGGGGAGTCGGGGCAGTTCCAAGGCGCGGGATGCGGTCGGCGAGTGCGCGTGGGGAGAGTGCCGGATGTGGGTCGAATTGCGAGAAGTAGACGCCCATCCGGTGAGGTATCACGGTGGCGCGCCGCGAACCCGTTGCAACGAAGCCGTTTCCAGAGTACAATTGTCCTCGACAGGTGGGATGTTTACGAGGTTCTGCAGCACCGAATACCGGAATCCGCTGCCACGTGCCGCTCCGGGAACAGGCTGCAACCGAGAGGAGGCTGAATGCCAAAGCGACGTTCACGGGACATTGTCCATCGGTGGGAAGGGAATCCAGTCATCACGCTTGATGACTTGTCGTTCCCCGTGTCCGACATCTGCAACGCGGGCGTCGTGAAGATCGACGGCGAGTATGTCCTTCTGGTGACCATCCAGACTCTGGAAGGCGGCTACCAGATCTACGAGGCGCGCAGCACGGACGGGTTCAAGTTCGACGTGCATGACGAAGCGTTGATTGCGCCGCTGCTCGAGGGTCCCGACGCGGCCTACTGCGAACACGGCACTCTCGATCCCCGCATCACGTCCTTGGATGGCGAATACTACATCACCTACGACGCGGTGAGCCGCCACGGCTACCGCTTGGGCCTGGCCAAGACGACGGACTTCAAGAAGATCGAGTCGCTGGGCCTCATGTCCCTGCCGGACACAAAGGCAGGCGCCCTGTTCCCGGTGAAGTTCAACGGCAAGTATGCCCGCTTGGAGCGTCCGTGGGAAGGTGGCAGCATCTGGGTCTCCTACTCCGACGACCTGGTGCATTGGGGCTGGGCAGAAGCGGTCATGACGCCCAGGGGCGGATTCTGGGACTACCACCGGATCGGAACCGCCGCGCCGCCCATGAAGATTGACGAAGGCTGGCTGCTCATTTACTACGGCATCAAGGAGACGTCGGCGGGTCCCCTGTTCCGCTTGGGGGCCGCCATCCTCGACGGCGAGGATCCTGGCAAGGTGAACGGCCGCACGAACGTGCCCATCCTCTCCCCGCGCGAGGAGTACGAACGGCTGGGAGACGTGCCCAACCTTGTGTTCTCGTGCGGAGCCACGATCGAGGAGAACGACGAGATCAGGATCTACTACGGCGCGGCCAATTCCTGCATCTGCGTGGGAACGACGAAGCTGTCCCGGGTCATTGAGGCATGTCACGATAGCGGAAAGGAGTTCTAGCAAGTGCGATTCAGAACCGATCACGACGTATTCCGCCGCTGGGAAGGCAACCCCATTCTGACCTTGGAGAACATTCCCTACGAGTGCAACACGGTGTTCAACGGCACTCCTGTGAAGTTGGGCGACGAGTATCTGCTGCTCATTCGCGTGGAAGGCCAGCAAGGGTATTCGTTCTTCGCTCTGGCACGGAGCACGGATGGCTACCATTTCAAGGTGGATCCTGAACCCGCGCTTCTTCCGGACCGGGACAAGCTCTTCGCCAAGTACGAAACCCTGGGAATCGAAGATCCCCGTGCCACGTATCTGGAAGGCACGTTCTACATCATGTACACGGCCGCTTCGGGGCACGGCGCGCGGATTGCCCTGATCAAGACCGATGACTTCCGCACCTTCGATCAAGTGGCCATCGTGTCCGAGCCGGGCAACAAGGATGGCGTGTTGTTCCCCGAGAAGATCAACGGGCAGTACGTGCGTCTCGACCGCCCCATCGGGTTGGGCGTCGGCAGCATGTGGATTTCCTACTCGAACGACTTGATCAGTTGGGGCAACTCGAAGGTTCTGCTGACGCCGCGCGCCGGGTATTGGGACCAGACGCGCGTGGGCGCGTCGGTGCCACCCATCAAGACCGAGCACGGTTGGCTGGAGTTGTACCACGGGTTCAAGATGACGTCCGCGGGCCCGATCTACCGTGCGGGCAGCGTGCTGCTCGACCTCGAAGACCCGTCCAAGGTGATAGCGCGGAGCAAAATTCCCATGTTGTCGCCCCGCGAGGACTACGAACGCATCGGCGACATCAACAACGTGGTCTTCGCATGCGGCGCTATCGTGGAACCGGACAATGAGGTCAAGATGTACTACGGCGCGGCCGACACGTCCATGTGCGTGGCCACGGCCCAACTGGAGGACATCCTTGAGGGTACGATGAACCACAGCGGAGGGTGATCCGTCGCGCAGATCAATCAAGCGCCCTGACGCGCTAGTCGCGTCAGGGCGCTTTCTGTTTGTCCGGTCTGCTTCGGGATGCCGCGGCGTCCACCGTCATGTCATTCCCGACGAGGCAATCGCGCACGCCGAGACGGCCCGTGCGCTCCTTGGTAGACTCCGGGAGTCGCCGGAGTGAGCCGTCGCGGTTGGATGACCGGAGAGGAATGACCAACCACGAAAGGCGCGAAGAAGCGCAAAGGAAGAACGTGTGCGGAGCGTCTTGTAGCGCAGGCGTCTCGCCTGCATCTTCACCGGACTCTCCGCGAGAATGCAGGCGAGACGCCTGCGCTACAACCGGACCTTGAAACCTGACGGGCGCGGGGAGTGGCGCGGCCAGGAGACTGTGCCACATCGGGGAACCCACTCGGTCATCCGCAATGCGCACGGAGTAGGGCTCCGCGCGATCACTCGGTTCACGGAAGTGCCGTAGCGTGGAAGTGTCCCAGGGACGTGACGGTGAGGGGCTGTTGCTACTCGGGAGGCTGCCGCGGCGGGGCGAGACCCGCCCTATGGGTCATCCTGAACGCCAGCGAGGTCACTCCGACGCCAGGGCGAGGACCTTGTCGGCACCGGCGGGTGTCCCGACGTGCATGCCGATGAGGAACTGGTTGAGCTTGGGACCGAACTCGCCTTTCATGGCCTTCAGGCTATCCAGGGAACCGCAGTCGGTGCAATAGACCTTCTTGCCCGCGTCGACGATGCGGTGGTAGAGGGGCCACCATTTCGGATCGTCAGTCGGCGGCACGCCCGCGCCGGGCGTCCACTGAATCATGTCCAGCTTCGGTATCGACAGCAAGTGGTCCAGATGCGGAATCGCTCCCGGACCGTCCCAGTGGTACATGGAATACGAGATGCGCTCCGTCATTTCGGTCAGAGCGGGCACCATGAATTCGCCGAACGTGTCGGGCGCGATCATGGCCGAGAAGTCGCATTGTAGTTTCACCATACGGCCCGGGGCCCACGCCCACCAGTAGGATCCACCCACTTCGTCGCGGAACAGGTCGTAGAGCACGTCGTAGTACCGGAAGTACATGTCCGTCAGTTTGCGCAACGATGCGTGGACCCATTCGGGACGAAGCAGCAAGTCAGTCAACAGGTCTTCACTTCCGCGCATGGCGGCGAGGGTGTCGAGCGCTTCGATGAGGTCGGGGAACTGGATGAGGAACTTGCCTTCGCCGAGCCGCAACTGCTCGCGCGCGAGACGTAGCGTGAAATCCCAGTAGAAGTTGTCCGTGTCGTATTCGAAGCGCGCATCCTCGGGATCGATGATGCACGGATCGCACCAAACGGTTCCCTCGGTCTCGACGCCCCGGCACCCAAGGTAGAGGGCCAGACAGTTCGGCGCAAGGTCAGGCGATGCAAACGGCACGGCCTCGGCCAGGTAGTGGGTGTTGATGGAAGCGCGCTCGGCCAGGTTGACCCGGTAATCGAAATCGCTCGTGGAGTAGTGCGTCACCCAGCCCTCAGGCTCGGGCATCACCGGCACATCCTCGATAGGCGTCTCCCGAGGCGCCGTGATGTGCATCATGGGCCGCCCGAGATCGCTGCCGTTCCACCAGGCCGTCAGCCGGTCGCGGACATCGTCCATGTCTTCGCGGTAGAGCAATCCCGCCATCGTGCGTTCTCCCCCACTCCGTATTTCACGGGCAACACGTCATGCGCCGCTAATCCTGGATACCCAATTCCATGAGGCGGTTGGCGTTCTTCCACATGATCTTCTGGTACGCGTCGTCCGAGATGTGACCGCCGTCCCGCGCGGCCGTCAACCAGTTGATGTGCTGCATGTCGTTGGTCACTGAGCAGAAGTCCAGGCCCAGCAACAGGCGGTCCTGGAACTCGTCAATGAAGGCATACCCGAATTCGGGATCGCGCGAGATCGCGTTCAGCCCGCTCCCCGCCGACAGGTCGCCGTGGAGCCCCGGGCATTCGCGCATGAGGCGCGGGACGGCGCCGCCGGGCTGCACTGGTTCCTCGGGGTATCCGTTCTTGGTCTCGGGACGCACCTCGCCGCCCATCTCCGACCAGAATCCCTGGCTGTGTCCAAAGAAGCGGAGCTTCGGGAAGCGTTTCATCACCTTCTCAAGACCGGGCAGCCCGATCTCGTCGATGACGCCGTAACTGTTCACGTCTTCTGTCAGCGTATGGAAGGTGATGATAAGGCCCAGTTTCTCAGCGGATTCCAGCATGCACAGCATGGGATGCGAATCCCACGGGATACGAGCCGTCACTTCGCCAATGCCTTTGCAGCCGAGGTCCTTGTACTGGCCAAGCAGGTGGTCGAAATCCTCCACGGTGATGTCGCCGGGTCTGCGCGCGAGCCTCGGGTCCAGGTTGCAGAACGGGATGAACCGGCCCGGATGCCTTTCGCAGATGGACAACACCTCGCCGATGCTCTGGGGTTCAGCAGGACATTCGGCATTGTTCAACGGCAGGATGACGGCCTTGTCCACGCCCAGTCTGTCCATGGCTGCAAGTTGGTCGTCGACCGCCATGAATGTGGTGCCGCCGCGTCGGGGTTTGATTTTGGGGTCGGCATATACATGCGCGTGTACATCGATAATCACGGGTCTTCCTCCGCTTCTGGTGCCTGAGCCGCACAGGCGGCGTTCATGGGAGTTAGCATAGCAGGAATCGGGTGGAGGTAGAAGATCGGTGCGTGCTCGACCCACCTCCGGCGGGCCTCGACACACCCTACAGAGCCCAGGGCGTTGTCGCGGCCCCCGCTTTGTAGGGTGCGTCGGACGACGGTCGAAGACCGAGGGAGCACGCACCATTCTCTACGCCACGGACGTGTCCCTGCATCGAGGCACAGCGGGGATGTGATAGCATAACCCACGGGAGGAGGATCAAGTCAGAATGGCAGGGACTACAACACCCACATACGCCGAGCGCCTGGGATGGCCACGAGACGCGCGCGCGGTCATCTTCAACGTGGACGACGCGGGGATGTGTGATGCGGCCAATCGCGGCGCCATCGAGGCGGTGACGAAAGGCGTGGCCACATCGACAAGCGTGATGATGCCCGGTCCGTGGGCGTGTGGGTTTGCGGCGGATGCCGCCGATCAGGACATACCGGACGTGGGCGTTCACATCACGCTGAACTCGGAGTGGACCGCGTATCGGTGGGGACCCGTAGCGGGCCGAGACGCAGTGCCGAGCCTTCTGGATCCTGATGGCTATCTGTGGCCGGATGTGGAGTCCCTTGCGGGCCACGCAAAGGCCGAGGATGTGGCGACGGAGATTCGTGCCCAGGTGGATGCCGCCCTGACGCTCGGCATTAGTCCGACGCATTTGGACACGCACATGTGGACGGCGTTTGCCGAGCCGGAATTCTTCCAGGCGTACCTGCAGGTCGCGTTGGAGCATGGCATTCCGCCGCTGGTGCCGGGCGGTCACATGCGCCACATCGAGGGATTTGTGGGGGCCTTCACCGAGACGGCGCGCATGATGGCCGAGGCGGTGTGGCATCAGGGCTTGCCGGCGGTCGACGACCTGCACATTGTCAGCGACCGATGGACCGATCCGGCGCTGAAGAAACGGAATCTGATCCAATTCCTCGGCGAACTCGAACCGGGCATCACCCATTTCGTGTCGCATTGCACCGCGCCCAACGGTGATTTTCGTGACATTGCCGACTGCGCCCCGTCGCGCGAAGCCGATCTGGCGCTCATGCTGGACCCGGAAATTCGGGACACCCTCAAACGCGAAGGCATCATCACCGTATCCTGGCGGGAATTGAAAACCCGGCGCGACGCCGTGGGCTAGTGCCACGGGTGCGCCGGGTCTATGCGGCTATTGTCCGTCCGTCAGGCCTTAGCCCTCAATCACGAGATCCGGGTTGCCTGGCCCGAAATGCTTCAGCATGACGATGGGATCGGTCTTGCTCGGGTTGGTGATGGCCACACCTTCCTTCGCGGCCGCCTCGGAGACGAAGTATTCGTCGTGCGTCAGTTGGCCGAAGCGGATGAGCGCCGGGGCCTCAATGTCCCACGCGCCCATGGTGCCGTGGCCCTGGAGCACGATCAGTCCGTACGCCCCGCCATCCTTCACAGTGACGGTACGGCCGGGCAATACGGTCAGCTCCTTGGCGCTGAAAGCCGGCGACTTGTAGCAGATCCAGTTGTCCTGGTATCCGTCGGCCGCCATCTCGTCGGCGCATCGGGCCGGCTTCGGCCGCATGAAGTGGTTGGCCGCGAAATTCGGGTCCACGTTGAGATCCCAGTCAATGACCTCAACGAGGTAGTCGAAGTTGCCCTTCTCTTCCTCAGGCGTGTCCTTCCACAACAGCTCATCAGGCACGATCTGGTCGCCCGTGAGGGACTGGTACATGGCGAACACGTCCGACGCCTTCTGGGGCTCGTAGGTGCAGAGGCTGCCGGGGGCGTGGAGCACGCCGGGGGGTACGTCCCAGCCGGTGCCCGGTTCGAGACGGTACGCGGCCGACAGGTTTGTCAGCTTGTTGTCGCCCTTCACGAAATCCTTCAGCACCTGCCGAACTTGGTCCTTGCTGACACCGGGTTGGAGGCCAAAGAAGGTGTAAGGAAAGTCGCCACCATGGTTGTTCAACTGAGTCGGGAAGAAATACGCCTCGGGTTTTCCAAGCTGGCCGACCCGCTCCGCATGTTCGTCGTCGTGATGGATGTGGTGCGGCAACGCGCCCTTGTTGTCGAAGAATTTCGAGTACATGGGCCAGCGACCGTGTTCGTCCCACAGCCCATCGCCGATGAGGGCGCCTTTGAGTTCGTCCACGGCGTCGCGCAGGAGGACCTTCTCGGTCTTGCCGCCGTCCTCAAGGACGATGAAGCTCAGGCCTTCGTTGGGGCTGGTCAGGGGACCGTTGTCGGCCGGTGTGGTCGAGGAGAACCAACGCTCGTCGATGCCGCCGCGGACCCCGCCGAGGGCGTAGTAGTCGTCGGGATGCAGTTTGATGCGGCGTCCGGGGACGCAGAATGACCGCGGCACCCATGCGGGCGCGAGGCGGACGATACCTTTTCCTTGGTCGAGGGCGGTCTGGGCGAGGGCTTTTGCACTCATGGCAAGTTCCTTTCGGCTATCAGCTGTCAGCGAGCGGCTGTCAGCAGCAAGTGATTGTCGATGTCTTCCTACTTCCTAGTCTCTTACTTCAGCCTTCCACCGTCTCCCACGCACCGGATTTCGCCGACTTCAAAATCGCATCGCAAACCGATTGCGTCTCAAGGGCATCGCGGAAGGTCGGATGGACCGGCTCGCCCGATTCGATGCCTCGGTAGAAGTCGGCCACGCCGTGGATGAAGGAACACTCAAAGCCGACTTGCAGGCCGGGCACCCACCAGTTATCCATGTAGGGCATGTCGCTGTCGGTGACGTGAATCGAACGCCAGCCTCGGACCAGCGAGTCGTCGCGGTGGTCGAAGTAGCTGAGCCGGTGCAGGTCGTGCAGGTCCCACTGGATCGAGGCGTTTTCGCCGTTGATCTCGAAGGTGTAGAGGGCCTTGTGACCGCGGGCGTAGCGCGTCGATTCGAAGGTTGCAAGGGAGCCATTGTCGAATCGGGCGAGGAACGCGCAGGCGTCGTCGATCGTGACCGGCTCCACCTTACCTGTGGCGCTGTGCGTGCGCTCTTTGATGA
>JAAEQP010000485.1 GCA_024231375.1 bacterium
CGTCATCCCGAGCGAAGTCGAGGGATCTCTTGTAGGTAAGCGCTCACCGGTGAGAGATCCCTCGACTTCGCTCGGGATGACATGGTTGCGCAAACGGGGACTGTACCAAGCGAGTGAGTCTTCGAGCGAGACGGGACTGTCCCCGCTTACGCGCCCAAGCGCGCGAGACTACGCGGTACGTGGATCGGTGAGGACATCGCCGAGTTCGCCGTCGTACCCGACGCGCTCGAGCAAGGCCAGGTGCGGGGCGAACTCACCGACCTCGTAGAGGTTGTGGGCGTCACTGCCGAAGGTCAACTTCACGTCCGCGTCGATACACTTCCGCACGAACGCCTCGGACGGTTCGTTGGTGTGGAAGTTGATTTCCGCCGCCACACCGTGCCGTTTCAACAGGCGTACCACAAGATCGAACAGGCCCTCCGGCGTCGTCAGTTTGGCACGGCGAAACACCCGGAACGGATGCGCCAACACGGCAATGCCCGAACCCAGAAATCGCTCCAGACTCGCCATGAACTCGTCCGCAACCGCGTCGGGATTCGGCTCGGGGACGCGCAAGGCGTCCAGATGATGGATGGCGCCGATCAGAAACTGCGCGCGGCTGCGGTCGCCTTCGGCTATGACCGGACGCCCCGCGAAATCGCAGTCCACCTCCAATCCCCGCGATGCGTTCGGACACGACGCCGCGGCGAGGGCATCGAAGTAGGCGTCCATCCGCGGTCGGCGTCCGTGGGGCCAATCGACACCCTGCGCGAGGAAGTCGCCGCGCCAATAGGTTCTGTTGTCGAAGTAGAGTTGGCCCGCGTGTTCACTGAACGCCAACCCCGTCAAGCCGAAACGTTCCCCCAACATCATGGCTTTGGCGATGTCCATGTTCTCGTTGC
>JAAEQP010000486.1 GCA_024231375.1 bacterium
ATGCCTTCACCGTCCGCATCTCCGACGCGGACCATCCCATTACGAAGGGGATGACCGATTATGTCTCGGCCACGGACGAACTCTATCACCGCCAGACGCCGTGCGCGTCCATGAAGGTCCTGGCCACGGTCTACTCCGATCCGGCGAAGAACGGCACAGGGGATGACGAGCCGGCCGCGGTGTGGACGACGTACGGCGAGGGTCGGTGCTTCAACAACATCCTCGGCCACGATGTCGAGGCGATGGAGGGCGTGGGCTACCGTACGCTCATGCTGCGGGGCACCGAGTGGGCGGCCACGGGCGCGGTGACGATTCCGGTTCCGGAGGAATGGCCGGCGGCCAACCGCCCCATCAAGGCCGCCGTCATCACCGGCGGGCATGGCTTCGACGAAGCCGCGTTCCCCCCGTTGTTCCAGGGGCACGACGACATCGAGTGCACCATTCTGCCCCAGGAAGACGACAGCGAAATCTTCGAAGACATCACCGATTGGCCGTATGACGTAATCGTCCTGTACAACATGTCGCAGAAGATCTCCGCGAAGCGGCGCCAGAATCTCTTGAAACTCCTCAATCAGGGCGTCGGCGTCGTCGGACTTCATCACGCCATTGCGGCCTTCAAGGAATGGCCCACGTTCGAGCAGATCATTGGCGCGCGCTATTTCCTGAAAGACACCGTCGAAGGCAACGTGACCCATCCGCGGTCGACCTACGAGCATGACGTGGATTTCGTGCTTCACGTGGAGGACCCGAGTCACCCCATCACGCGCGGCCTGCGCGATTTCCAGGTACACGACGAAACGTACAACGACTGGCTCCTGCTGCCGGACGTTCAGC
>JAAEQP010000487.1 GCA_024231375.1 bacterium
GAGTCGCTGCAGAATCGCGCCACCCAGTCGAGGAGCGTGTCGCGGGCCGCTTCAAAGTCGCGGTCCAGCAACGCGCGAAGGCGCGAAGAGAAGTGAATGACGTTATATCCGTCGATGTAGTAAAGATGAGGCACGGCGGGGTCTTCTCCGGGGGACGTGGGACTCAGTCAACGTAGGTGCGGTGCACACGTGTTCCTATTCCTGTCAGGATGTCATATGGAATGGTTCCGGCGCGCTGGGCAAGCTCTGTGGCCGTGATGGTTTCGTCGCCGTCCGTGCCTATGAGTGTTGCCGCGTCTCCTTGGGATACCGCGGGGATGTGGGTCACATCGACGACGGTCTGATCCATGGATATTCGGCCTAGCACGGGGCATCGCTTCCCTCGGATCAGGACATCTGCATTGTTGCCAAGCCGGAACTTGTAGCCGTCGGCGTAACCGACGGGAAGCACGGCCGTTCGTAGGTGGCGCTTGGCGACGAAGGTTCGCCCATACCCAACCGCCGATTCCGGCTCAAGGTCTTTGAGGAGAACCACGCTGGTTTCCCAGCGGAGAGCTGGCTGCAGGGGGGAAGGCTTTGGCGGGGCATCCGTGGGCCACACGCCATAGGTCATGAGTCCGGGCCGCACCATGTCGAAAGTGCTTGCCCGGAAATTGACAATCGCCGCACTGTTGGCGGCATGGACCAACTCGAAGGGAATGCCCTCTTTCTCCAACTGGCGGAGGA
>JAAEQP010000488.1 GCA_024231375.1 bacterium
AGTCCCGTCTCGCATCGCTCGCTTGGTACAGTCCCCAATTTCCATCCCCATTCTCGTGGCGGCCCTGATATCGTTCGCCGTGGGGTGCGGCCCGCGCCAACCTACCGTGGTGGTGTATGCCGCGTTGGACGAGATGTATTCGCGGCCGGTGCTGGACGCCTTCGAGGCAGAAACCGGCATCCGTGTTGAGGCGGTGTACGACACGGAAGCCGCCAAGACCACCGGGTTGGTCAACCGTCTCATCGCCGAGGCCAAACGGCCCCGCGCCGACGTGTTCTGGAACAACGAAGTCGCCCAAACCATCGTGCTCAAGCAGAAAGGCGTCATCGTTCCTTACGTGTCGCCTGCCGGGGAAGCCATCCCGGACGCCTACAAAGACCCTGATGGATTCTGGACCGGGCTTGCCGCGCGTGGCCGCGTCATCATCTACAACACCGACTTGGTCGACGAACCGCCCACCACCGTGGACGCGTTCCTCGACCCGGCTTGGCGTGGGAAGGCGGCCATTGGAAAGCCCCTGTTCGGCACCACGGCCACCCATGCGGCTGCCCTGTTCGGATTGTGGGGTGAGGAGAAGGCCAAGGCCTTCTTTCAGAGTCTTCTGGACAACGAGGTCGCGGTCCTTGCCGGCAACGCCACGGTGCGTGACATGGTAGCGGATGGACGGTATGCCATCGGCCTCACCGACACGGATGACGCCAATGGCGCCGTGGAGGATGGGCGGCCCGCGAAGTGGCTTTTCCCGGACCAGGGCGAGGGGCAACTCGGCACCTTGGTGATTCCCAACTCGCTGGCGTTGATCAAGGGCGCACCCCATACGGATGAGGCCAAGGCCCTGATCGACTACCTGCTTACTCCCAAAGTCGAAGCCATGCTGGCAGGTATGCGGTCCATTCAGATTCCGCTGAATCCCGCCGTGGAACTGCCCGAAAACGTGCCCGCATTGGATTCCATTCGCACCATGTCCATCGACTTCAAAGCGGTTGCCGAGGCCATGCCGGTCAGCGCTGTGTACGTACGGGAGGAGTTCGTGAAGTGACCGAACGGCGGCCTTTCAGCTACCGCCTGTGCTCCGCCGCGATAGCGGCGGTGTTCGTCGCGATTGTGCTGTTGCCCGTTGCGGCGGCGCTCACACGATCGATCTGGACGGATGGGGGCGTAACGCTTGGGGCCTACGCCAAAGTGCTCGCTGAGGCGCGTCAATGGGGACTGCTCCGCAAGAGCCTCCTCATCGCATGCGGCACGGCCCTTGTGGCAACGGCCCTTGGCGCGTTGACGGGCATTGCCATGGAACGGGGGCGTGTGTATGTGCCGCGTCTGATGGCGGCCCTGATCGCCACGGCCTTCCTGGTGCCACCGTACATCTGGACCGTCGCTTGGTTGGACCTGCTTGGGCCACAGGGCATGGTCGCGCGTGTATGGGGTGCTCTGAGCGGCGCATCGGAACCCCCCGACCCCTTCAGTATTCCGGGCGTCATCGCCGTGCTTTCGTTAGCATACTTCCCAATCGTCACGCTGACGACCGTGGCCACGCTACGCCGCTTCGATGAACGACTGGTCGAGGCGGCATCCATAGCGACCGGGCGGACGCGCGCATTTGTCGGTGTTGTGTTGCCTGTTGTGGCGCCCGGCATCCTCACGGGAACGCTATTCGTGTTCGTTCTGTCGCTTGTGGGCATGGGCGTCCCGTCGCTACTCCAGGTGAACACCTACCCCGTCGAACTCTATGCCAGCACCTCGTGCAACGACATTCCCGCCGCCACGGCCCAGTCCTTGCCGCTCATGGCCTGTGGCGGGCTGGCGCTGCTCGTGTGGGCCCTGTACGTGCGACCGAAAGGGGCGTGGCTGAAGACGAGTGCCAAAGCCGCCCAACTGACCCGCGGTCCAGCACGCCGCATTGTGGCCACGGTCTGGTGTGCGGCGGTTGTGGCGGTGGCGGTCGTGCTGCCCGTTTCCGCGCTGGTTCAGCGCGCTATGCCGCTGACCTCGTTTGTGGAAGTGTGGACCACCGCTCGCGAGGAGATTGTCATCAGCTTGGGTGTGGCGGCTGCGTCGGCGACGGCGCTCACGGTGCTTGGTGCGGCGACGGCGTTCTTTGCGCGGAACAGTCGCGGTCTCGCACGTCTCTACAGCATCGCGCTACTCGCATTCCTCATATCGGGTCCCATGGTGGCCATGGGCCTGATTGCCGTGTGGAACCGGCACGGACCTCTCGGCTACGTGTACGACAGCATCGCGATTCTTGTGCTGGCATGCGCGGCACGGTACGCGTTCTTCGCGCACCACGGCGCCACCACGGCCTTCAAGGCGATTCATCCCCGGCTCGACGAAGCCGCGGCCGTGGCCGGGGCTTCCTGGTGGCGGCACGCGCTGGGCATCCGTCTTCCGCTGGCTGGTCCGGCGCTGGTGGGTGTCTGGGGCTTGGCGTTCGTGTTCTCGTTGCGCGAAGTCGATGCGGCCGTGCTGGTGACGCCACCTGGGACGCCGCCCCTGTCCGTTCGGCTCTTCAGTCTGATGCATTACGGGCCGGACCGGTTCGTGGCGGCACTCAGCCTGCTGACCGTGACCCTGGTGCTGGCCGTGTCAGGCGTCAGCCTGTGGCTGTATACTCGGTGGCGGAGGGTTCTCGATGTCGATGGTTGAACTGCGCGATATCCGCATGCGCTACGACGGCGACTGCATCCTGGATGGGTTCTCGCTCCAAGTGGAAGCGGGGGAGACGGTGTGCCTGTTTGGGCCTTCGGGATGTGGGAAGACCAGCGCTATGCGGCTGGTGGCCGGGCTGGAGCAACCCGAAGCCGGCGACGTCCTGATCAATGGGTCGCTCGTCACCGATTCGGTTCATGTAGCGCCGCCCCACACGCGCAACCTTGGGTACGTGTTTCAGGACTTGGGCCTGTGGCCCCACATGCGCGCGGCACGCCATCTCGATTTCGTGCTCAAGGGGCGCGGCTTGTCGCGCGGCGAACGGCGGCGTCGCGTCGACGAACTGCTGGACCTGTGTCAGTTGATGGATCGGCGTCGCGCCCATCCGAACGAGCTGTCCGGCGGTGAGGGACAACGCCTGGCGATTGCGCGCGCTTTGGCGACGGAACCGGATATCCTGCTGCTCGACGAACCCTTTGCCAACCTCGATATCGCCCTGCGTAATCGGATTATGGCCGAGATTACCCGGCGAAAGGCGGAAAACGGCTTGACGGTTCTGTTGGCAACGCACAACCCGGACGAATCGGAGTTCTTCGCCGACCGCGTTGTGACGATGGAGAAGCGGGGCTGAGGGGACATGGGGCGGCATAGCCGCAACCAGAGTAGGGCAGATTGCGCCGCCCCCGTCATTCTGAGCAGAGCGAGGAATCTCGTTTCCCCGGCGACTGTCCTGGAGTGAGAGATGCTTCGCTGGCGCTCAGCATGACTGACTGGGCATGCTGTTCGTATCCGGCAATTCCCCTCAACGTCATCCCGAGCGAAGTCGAGGGATCTCTCATCG
>JAAEQP010000489.1 GCA_024231375.1 bacterium
CGTGGCATGATTCGGCTTCTCCCTCCCTGTTATTGAACCACGAATGGACACCAATTCACACGAATCCTCCGGAAAGCCCATGAGTGTTCATTCGTGTCCATTCGTGGTTCCCAAACTCCCAAACCGATCCGCGATCCGCCCTCCTCCGAAACCCGACACCCGGAACCCGATACCCTACACCGTCCGCATCCCCTGAATCCGCAACTTCAGGTCGCGCGCGCTTGTGGCGTTCACCAACGCCGTCTCCGCCGTGATCTGCCCTGCCTCATACAGCGCGAACAGCGCCTGGTCAAAGGTCTGCATCCCGTATTGGTCCGCGCCCTCCGAGATGAGCTTCACGATGTCCTTGAACCCCTTGCCCTGCTCGATGAAATCGCGCACCGTGCGCGTGCCCACCAGGATCTCCGCCGCCACACAGCGGCCGTTGCCTTCCTTGACGGGCAACAGGCGCTGCGACACAATCCCCCGCAACACGCTGGCCAGCTGTTTCCGGATCTGCGGCTGCTGGTGCGGCTCGAAGAAGTCCATGATCCGGTTCAGCGTCTCCACCGCGTCCACCGTATGCAGCGTCGAGAACACCAGATGGCCCGTTTCCGCCGCCGCCAACGACGTGCGGACGGTCTCCACGTCGCGCATCTCACCAATCAGAATCACGTCCGGGTCCTGCCGCAACACCGCGCGCAACGCATTCGCGAACGTCAACGTGTC
>JAAEQP010000490.1 GCA_024231375.1 bacterium
GGACCGGCCCGCGTTCACGCGGGCCGGTCTTGTTTTTGTTTGCGCCATTCTGCTTGTCGGGGCAGGGGCACTGGCTCTACGGCTTCCCAAGCTGGAGGAACGGCCCTTCCACGGGGACGAGGCGAATCAGGCGTACAAGGCCGGCATCCTGCTTGAAACGGGCGAGTACCGCTATGACCCGGCCGAACACCATGGCCCCACGCTCTACTACGCCACCCTTCCTGTGGCTTGGCTGAGTTCGGTACGGACCTTCGCCGAGTCGACTGAATCCATGTACCGCATCGTGCCCATTGCCTTCTCCATCCTCACCATACTGCTCCTGCTTCTGTTGGGAGACGGACTGGGCCGTTGGGGCGCGGTGTGCGCGGCGATCCTAATGGCCATATCGCCGGCCCTGGTGTTCTACAGCCGCTACTACATCCAGGAAACGCTCCTCGTTTGCTTCACCTTCGGCGCCATCGTCTCGGGATGGCGCTTCATGTGGCGCCCAAGCATCGGGTGGGCCGCGGCCACGGGCGTGTGCCTGGGCCTGATGTACGCCACCAAAGAGACCTGCATCCTGTCGTATGCGGCCTTGGGTGGCGCCGCCGCCTTCGTGATGGTGTGGGCGCGGTTGCGCGATGGTCACCGCGTGACGCCAGGTTCCGTTCGGTCCGTTCTGCGCCGCCGCTACGTCGCCGCTCTGGTCATCGCAGCGGGCATTGTGTCGGTGACCCTGTTCTCTTCGTTCTTCACCCACGCGACGGGTCCCCTGGACTCGGTCCGGGCCTTCACCACGTACGCCGGACGCGCGAGTGAGGAACATTCCGTCGGCATTCACGACAAATCGTGGTACTACTACCTACAGGTCCTCACGTACATCAGGATGTCGTCGAGCACGTGGTGGACCGAGGGGCTCATTGTCGGCCTGGCGCTGGCGGGCGCCGTCGCGGCCCTGGCGCGCAAGACGCCACGGGACGACCCGCAAATCCACTTGGTGAGGTTCATTGCCGTATACACGACGCTCCTGGCGGCCGTCTACTGCATGATCCCCTACAAGACGCCCTGGTGCCTCATCAACTTTCTTCACCCCATGACGCTCCTGGCGGGTTATGGCGTGGTGGAGCTGATGCGCCTTGCGCGGCGCCTTCCCGTGAGGATTGCGCTGGTGCTCGTACTCCTGGCAAGCGCCTGCCATCTCTTCGGATTGTCCGTGAAGGCGAACTACAAGCTCCATTCCGACCCGCGGAATCCCTACGTCTACGCCCACCCGGTCTGGGGGGTGAGACGCCTACGGGACAGGGCCGAGGACTTGGCCAAGGTGCATCCCGACGGGCACGCCATGATCATCAAGGTCGTCGTACCCGCGGCGGACTACTGGCCTTTGCCGTGGTACCTGCGCAAGTTCACCCGGGTCGGCTATTGGCACCTTCCTCCGGAGGATCTGGACGCAGCCATGATCGTGACTGCCCCCATCCGGACGCCCGATGGCAATCTGGTGAGCGGCTTGGATAGCCGGATGAAGAACGACTATATGGTCGAGTGCCATGGGCTTCGTCCGGATGTCCTTCTCATGGCCTATATCGACCAGAATCTGTGGGATGCCTTCATGGCGACCCGCGACTAGTCTCGTCTTCCCCAAGTAAACGGTTACGCCTCCCGACACAAAGTGAGAAAACCGCGCCAGGAGCCCCCCGCGCCACCATCCATAGCCGCTCCAGGGTCGGAGTGTACCCTATCTGCCCACCTCACCTTCAGACAGCTACGATTGACATCGATGGACAATTGTGGTAGGCTTGCGTGGTAAACGATTACCTTCGCGGGCGTCGGCAAGGGCTGGAACTGAGATGACGCCCTCCGAATCCGCGAATGTTGACTCTGATCCCTCTCCCTCTATGGGATGCCAACCCCTGGAACGGCGAGTCGTGACCCGACGCGGCTCGCCGTTCCCCTTTTTGGGCATTCGAACACGCGTGGCAGCCTGCTTGAGTCGCGGGGCGGGGTTCGGGGAGGTTGGGATGCGGGCCGCGGGAGGCGCCCTATTCGACGATCTCGAACAGGCGCTGCGGTTTGGCGACTTCCCGCTGCTCCGGTGCGGGCGTCTCGTACAGGGTGGGCTGGTAAAGCACGCGGACAGGTCCCTCGATCTTGCCGTCCAGCCAATCCGCCAGCTGCTCAAACCCATCGGCGGCGGCCTCACGGACGGGAAGCCAAACGTGGGCACTAGCCTCCGGGAGAACGGCCGCGTTGTCCACATAGGTCCACGCCACCACCTCGAAATCGTCGCCGGGCACTCGGCCGGCTCTCCGGGCGCCCTCGCGCAACGCCTCCGCATCTTCGGCGCCGCTGCAATCGACCAAGGCCGTGACGTCGTTGTTGTCAAGAATCCGATGGGCCATGTTGGCGATGTTGTGGGCGCCAAACACCACGGATCGGATCAGGGCCTCGTCCGGTTCGATGCCCGCCTCTTCAAGCGCACGCAGGTAGCCGCGACGGCGTTCAACGCCCGGTTGAAAGCCGGAAAACGTCTTCACCATGCCGATCCGGGTATGACCGCGGTCGATGAGGTACTTGGTCGAAAGATAGGCGCCTTCTTCAATGTCGATCGTGGCCATGCTGCAATCGGGCAGG
The DNA here is from genome assembly GCA_024231375.1 of bacterium. The sequence continues at coordinate 2,611 of JAAEQP010000490.1, forward strand.
CTGTCCAGGCGTCCCACGGCCAGATACGGCGCCCCGCTATCGTGAACGCGGGCGATGGTGGTGTCGTCGCATGCCAGCGGTCCCATGATGATGATCGCCTTGTAGATCTGCTCCCACAGGCCGCGGGCATAGTCCGCATTCAGTTCGTCGGCGTGGGGGTTCATGTCGAAACAGACGAACTCGCCCCGTAGGCCAAAGACCCGGTACAGTTCCTCGAAGAGCCATATGAACAGGCCCTGGTGGCTCAGGGGGACGACATCGTGGGGTACCGGAACCGTCACGCCGATGGTGCCCGCCCGCCGGCCGCGGAGCGTGCGCGCCCCCATATGCGGACGGTAGCCGACCTCGCGAATGATGCGCAGAATCCGGGCTCGCGTTTCGGGTCCCACCCCCGGTTTGCTGTTGAGAACCTGGCTTACCGTCTTCGCGGACACACCAGCCTCCTCGGCGATGTCGCGAATGGTGTACTTCTTGTGTTTGCTGGAGGACCGCATTGAATCTCCACCGTCATTGGCCCTATGCTACACACACGCACTGGCTTCGGCAGGTGCATGGAACATGACTCGTTGGACCAAGCCCCCGCACAAGGGCTTGGCGGCCACCACTGGCCGGGGGGGGGGACACGTTCGCCACGCACAGGGTAAACGGTTACGTCGCTTCTTCACAGAGTATAGCTTCGTGTTCGGATTGTGTCAACAAGGATGACGAGAAAGGGTGTTGACAAAGGGCGAGAGATGTGCTAGCGTTAGGTAACCGGTTACCATTGGGCTTTGCAAAAACGGAGGAAAAGAACTCATGAAGAAAAGTGGTTTTACCCTGATCGAGTTGCTTGTTGTCATCGCTATCATCGGGATCCTTGCCGCGATCCTGTTGCCGGCGTTGGCCCGGGCACGAGAGGCTGCTCGTCGTGCGAGCTGCCAGAACAACCTGAAGCAGTTCGGTATCATCTATAAGATGTATTCGAACGAAGCCAAAGGCGAGAAGTTCCCGCCCCTCGAACTTGAGGCTGGATGCGGCGGGGCCTGTTTCGCGGCATGCGCGAAGATCAATGCGATCTATCCCGAATACTTGACCGACCCGAAAGTGCTCCTTTGCCCGTCCGACCCCGACGACACGGAAGAGACGCTCCAGGACGCCGCCGGCAACTGGAACGTTCACGACCTGACGCTCACCGGCGGCCAGGAAGGCGTGCAGGCCGGTGACGCCAGCTATGGTTACTTCGGCTGGGCGTTCAAGGCGTGCGGCGACACGGACCCGCAGGGCACGATCCTTGCCGACGCGCCTACTCTGGCAGGTATCGTCTCGGCCGACGACGGCGCCGGCCCGTTGGAGTTCCTGGAAGCTCTGGAAGTATTGGCCGGCAAGGTCAGTGGTGGCGACCTCAACGGTGGCGACAGCGACCTCGACACGGCGTCCAGCGGCACGGTGTACCGTCTCCGCGAAGGCATCGAGCGCTTCTTCATCTCGGACATCAACAATCCGGCCGCGACCGCCATGGCCCAGAGTGAAGTTTGGATCATGATGGACACGCTGTCAACCGACGTCGGCAACTTCAACCACGTACCGGGCGGCGCGAACGTGCTGTACATGGACGGCCACGTTTCCTTCATCCGCTACCCGGGCGAAGCGCCGGTCAGCCAGTCCCTCGCGACGGCCATCGGCGGTTTGTTCAGCTAGGACAACTTTCCCAGACGTATGAGTGCAACTCCCCGGGTTCGCAAGAACCCGGGGAGTTCTCTTTCTTGCGCGGGTGCTTACGCCAGCCAGGGGGCACGTCAAGCGCACCCCTCCCCGTCATCCGAGCGAAGCCAGAGGCCAAGGACCCCGTCCCGTGGGTGAATGTGCCGGGGCAAGAGATGCTTCGCTGACGCTCAGCATGACGGGTGGGGCTATTCCC
>JAAEQP010000491.1 GCA_024231375.1 bacterium
GCTCGGTCAGGAGACCGGCCACGACGAGAGTGAGACCGACCGCAGCGAGGGCGAGGTCGGCGGTAACGAGGGGGAGCCGGGCCAGTGATGAACATCGCGCGACAGCGGTGTTTCAACCACGTAGCGCGCGAGGCCGTCGCCCAGTGTCCCGAATGCAGCCGGTTCTTCTGCCGCGAATGCATCACGGATCACGAAGGCCGCGCCGTGTGCGCGTCGTGTCTGGCTACGATCGCGGCCGACGACGCCCCGCGCCGGAAGCGGCTGACGGGGCTGCTGCGCATCGTGGCGGTGGCTGCCAATGTGGTCCTGCTCTGGGTGCTGTTCTTCATGCTTGGCCGCGGACTGCTCGCCCTGCCATCGTCGTTCCATGAAGACGTGCTGTGGCGCGCCAGTGTGATGGAGGCTGACGAATGAGCGCGGCACGACGCAGACGACGCCGTAAACGCAAGAACGCGTTCGTATTGGGCCGGAGCCCCATCGCACTGATGGAGGAAGCCGTCCACCTTCTGCGCAAGGCGCCGTTGCGCGTGCTCGCGATGTACTACGTGGGCGCTCTGCCCTTCGTGTTGGGCCTGCTCTATTTCTGGGCCGACATGAGCCAGGACGCCTTCGCCTACCGCCACTGCGCCCAAGGCGCCGCCGCGCTGACCGTGCTGTTCCTGTGGATGAAGGTGTGGCAGGCCGTGTTTATGCAGCGGCTTCTGCGCGACGTGCGCGGCGACACGAGCCGCCGGTGGACCGCTAAGCGGGCCGCCAGGATGGCCGTCACCCAGACCATTCTCCAACCCGCGGGCATGGTGGCCGTACCCTTCGGCGTGTTCAGTGTGGCCTTGTTCGGATCCATCTACGCTTTCTACCAGAACGTGTCCGTGCTCGGGGACGGCACGACGGGAGTGGGGGACACGTTCCACGGGGCGTGGCGCGAAGCCGGCCGCTGGCCGCGCCAGAACCACGTCGCCGTGTGGATGTTGAGCCCGTGTCTGCTCGTGGCCGCCGCCGGCCTGTATCTCGTGGCGCTACCCATGGCGGCCGCATTGGCGCCCGAATGGACCTTGGCCCTGATGATCGTAGTTGCCGTGGTCTACGGCCTTCTCCTGGCGCCGCTCAGCCCCTTGGGCGTGGTCGTCGCGTTCAACATCGGCGTGTTCCTCAAGCTCGTGCCGTTCCTGCTGCGAACCATTCTGGGCATCGATTCGGAGCTCGGCCGCGCCCTCGGTGGGTTCTCCATGGATTCCACGTTCTTTGCCGTGGTGTGCGGTCTTACGTACCTCTGCATGGACCCCGCCATGAAAGCCGTGTACGTGCTGCGTTGTTTCTACGGCGCGTCCATGGAATCCGGTGAAGATTTGCGTGCCGCCCTTCGCGACCGGTTGCGCGCGGCGGCATCCACGGGCGCACGACTCGCGGATCTTGCGCTGATCGTGGCGGCGTTGTTCTGGGGAACCCCGGTCCATGCGGAAGCGACACTGCCCGGCGCACAGGGCGAGGTTCCCTACAACCTGGAACAGGGCATCGACCCCGGCGACCTGGACCAGGCGATTGGCGACGTGGTCCAACAGCGCAAGTACACATGGCGCATGCCGCGTCAAGCGCCCGAGGGCACCGAGCAAACCTTGCTTGGACGCATCATGGACCCGATCTACGATTGGTTCAAATGGGTCGGGCGGGGCGTGGGCCGCACGGTGCGGCGGATTCAGGAGTGGATCAGCGATCTCATGCCGGACCGCGATCCCTATGAGAGCGCCGGTTGGCTGGGATGGGCCCAGATCCCGCCTGCCGTGATGTATGTGTTGCTGGCAGTACTCCTGGCCGTGCTGGCGTTCTGGCTCACGCGACTGTGGCGGAACCGGCCCCAGACGGTGCGCATCGATGCCGAGGCCGTGGCCCCTACGCCGGACTTGGAGGACGAAGCCACCACGGCGGATGCGCTTCCCGAGGACGGTTGGATTGCCATGGCCAACGACATGATTCAACAGGGTCAACTGCGGCTGGCGTTGCGTGCCCTGTTTCTCGCCACCCTGTCCCATCTCGATCAGAACCGGTTCATCCGCGTCGTCAAGCACAAGTCGAACCGCGACTACGAACGCGAACTCGACCGGCGCGCCCATGCGGTTCCCGAGGTCATGGACGCCTTTGCCGAGAATCTGGGCCTTTTCGAGCGCACCTGGTACGGCACGCATCCCGTCAGCTCCGACAACCTCGACCACTTCTCCGAAAACCAGCAGAGGATACGCGACCATGCGCGGGAGCCCTAGAGCAGTCTTCGCCATCGGCGTCGCCGCGCTGGCCCTGTTCACGCTGGGCCTGTTGCACCTGTTCTCCCTGCGCTACGAACGGGGCGACACCTACCCGCCGTACTCGTCGCTTCGCACCGACCCCTTGGGGACGCGCGCGCTGTTTGAGAGCTTCGACGCCGTTGATGGTGTCGTGGCCGAGCGCAATTTCCGTCCCTTTGAACGGCTCGACACACGTGGACCCATCGCCGCCTTTCTCCTTGGGGCGACGGTCGACGGTATGGGCGAGCCCGTTCCGGTGGGCGAGTTCACGCCTATCGAGCGGGTCGCTGCTGCCGGTGGACGCGTGCTGGTCACGTTCCAACCTGTTGGTGAAGAACCGTTCGCGTTCTCCATGACGCAGGACGGTCTCTTCTCGCGCGACGAAGCCGAGGAAGACGAAGCCGACGAAGATGGCGAAGAGTCCGAGGACAACGGTGCAGATGATGACAATGACGGAGAAGAGGAAGTACCAGAGAACGAGGACGCGACGGAGGATGACACCGAAGCCGAGGGCGAAGACGCAGAGGTTGACAAGGACGAAGACGACGACCGACCATCCTACGGGGAGCAGCAAACCGTCAGTATTCAGGACCGGTGGGGCGTGGCGCTGGCCTTCGAGGATTTGGAGGTCGACGAGGACCGGCTGTATCAGTCGGTACTGGCCGTTCAGGACGAGACGGATGAGCTTCCCCGGTCCGTGTCGTGGCACACGGCCTTGTACTTCGACTTGGGCCCCGATTCGCCGGGCGCGTCGCACTGGCGCACCGTGTACACGCGCGGCGACGACTTGCCCGTCGTGATCGAACGCGATTACGGACGAGGCAGTATCGTGCTGTGCGCCGATTCCTACTTTCTGAGCAACGAAGCGATGGTGAACGAACGCTACCCGGCGCTTCTGTCGTGGTTGGCCGGACCCAACCGGTTCGTGGTGTTTGACGAAAGCCACTTCGGCATTCAGGAACACCAGGGCGTCATGTCGCTGGCTTGGAAATACAGGTTGCAGGGCGTGTTCGCCGGGTTTGTCCTTCTGGCCGCACTCTATGTGTGGAAGAACGCCACCCATTTCGTGCCGCCGCGGCCGGACTTCGGCGCCGACGACATTGGCGGTTGGGTCGAAGGCAAGGACGCCGCGACCGGGCTCAAGAACCTGCTGCGGCGCACCGTGGCCGTGGGCGATTTGCTTCGGGCATGTTTCGATGAATGGTCCAAGACGCGACGGGGGTCGCGTGTGAATGTAGAAGGCAAACTGGGGCGGATGGAAGCTGTGGTGCAGAGCGAGGAAGCGAAACCGGCCGCCGAACGCGATCCGGTGAACGCGTACCGCGCGATCAGCCGCATTCTCTCAGAAAGGAAATAGTCTCGTGAGCGATATGCAACAGACCGGTGCAGCGAGTGTGGACGCCCTGCAGACCGTGCTCGACCGGGCACGGGCCGAGGTGGCCAAGGTCATCATCGGACAACGCGACGTGGTCGACCGGGCGCTCATCGCCATCTTCACCAACCAGCACGCCCTGATTGAAGGCGTGCCCGGTGTGGCGAAAACCTTGCTGGTGCGGACCTTGGCCCGTGTACTCGGATGCGACTTCGCGCGCATCCAATTCACGCCCGACCTTATGCCGGCGGACATTACGGGCACCAACGTGTTCAATCTTCAGCGCAACGAATTCACCCTGGTGAAAGGACCCGTCTTCACCACCTTCCTGCTCGCGGACGAAGTGAACCGCGCGCCCGCCAAGACCCAGGCGGCCCTGTTGCAGGCCATGCAGGAACGGTTGGTGACCATCGACCGCGAGACGCACGTGCTTTCGCCCAATTTCACGGTCTTCGCCACCCAGAACTCCATCGAATACGAGGGCACCTATCCGCTACCGGAGGCTCAGAAGGACCGGTTCATGCTGAAGA
>JAAEQP010000492.1 GCA_024231375.1 bacterium
GTTCGGGTATACGTCGCGCTCGAAGCACTTCAAGTCCCGCTACAACTACAGTTGGGATTGGTGCCCCCGCGTGGTGCCGGTGGGCGCGTGGGACAGCCTCGAACTGCGCACGGGAACGGAGAGCCTGTTTCGGGTGCGGCACGTTGAGACGGACCTGGACCCCGACAACAAGACGGGCCGGGTGCGGGTGACCGTTGAGGCCGAGATGATCGAATCGGCCCGGTTGACGCTGACGGTGCGCGATGCGGGCCACGAGATCGGACGAGCGACCGCCGCCTTGGGCGAAGCCCTTGAATTGGGAGAACTGCCCGTCGAACCGTGGTGGCCGAACGGCGAAGGCGACGCGAAGACCTACGAGTTGGACGTAGCGGCCCGCGACGAGTCGGGCGAAACGCTCTGGTCCGTGGGGCGCACCATCGGTTTCAAGCGCGTGGAATGGCGGGCGTGCGAGGACGCGCCGGCCGATGCCGAGCCCTGGGTGTGTGTGGTGAACGGGCGTCCCGTGTTTCTTCAGGGTGCGAACTGGGTGCCGCCGCGCGCCTGCTACGCCGACACAACGGACGAAGAGTATGGGCGGCTTATTTCGCTATACAAGGAGATGGGGTCGAATATCCTGCGTGTATGGGGCGGGGCGGTTCTCGAAAAGGAAGTGTTCTACGACTTGTGCGACCAAGCGGGGATCCTGGTGTGGCAGGAGTTTCCGCTATCGTCGTCGGGTGTGGAGAATCTGCCGCCGTCGGACGAGAAAGCGACCGCGCAACTGACCACCATCGCGTCGAGCTACATCGAACGCCGGTGCCACCATGTGTCGTTGACGGTCTGGTGCGGCGGAAACGAGTTAATCGACCTGGAGTCACGGCCCATTGGCTACGACCATCCATGTATCGCGGCGCTCAAGGCCCTCGTGGAACGCGAGGACCCGTCGCGCCGGTTTCTGCCGACATCGCCGAGCGGTCCGCGGTGCTGGGGCGGACAGGACGAGTGGGGCACGGGCGTTCATCACGATGTCCACGGGCCGTGGGGGCTGGATGGCACAGGCGACATGGAAGGTTGGCGCGCGTATTGGAGCGGCGACGACGCGTTGTTCCGTTCGGAGGTGGGCGTGCCGGGCGCATCGCCGGCCGAGATGATTGAGCAGTACGCGGGGGATTTGCCGGCATGGCCGCCGACGGGCGAGTACTGGAACCACTCGGCATCGTGGTGGATTCAGTGGGACCGTGTGAAGGGCGCCATGGAACTCCGCAAAGGCAAGGTGGGACTGACGGAATATGTGCGGCTGACGCAGGAGATCCAGGCGGAGGGGTATGCGGTGGCCGCGCGGGCCTGCAAACGACGATTTCCAGCTTGCGGCGGGTTCATCATCTGGATGGGGCACGATTGTTTCCCCTGTCCGGCCAACAACTCGGTCATCGACTTCCATCGCGACCCGAAGCCAGCGTTCCATGCATTGAAGGACGTGTTCACCCGCAGCCCCTTCGACATGGGCGAGGAGGAGTAGGGCATGGCCCGCACTGCGGCAATTCTGACGATGGCGGGCGTGCTCTGCTGCGCAAACGCCTCCGCGGACGACATGGGGAGTCTGCTCCAGTCGTCCATGGTGTGGCTGGAATCGGCGCCGACCGGCACCGCCACTTATGCGGCGTTCCGGAAGATGGTCGCGTGGAACGAGGACCCTGGGGAGGCCAAGATCCACATCTTCGCGGACACGCGGTACCTACTCTGGGTCAATGGCCGGTACGTAGATCGCGGTCCCTGTCGATTCGACCCGATTGCGCCGGAATACGACACGCTGGATGTGGGACCGTTCCTGACGCGCGGCGGCAACGCGATTGTTGTGTTGGTTCAGCATTGCCACGACGGCCGCGCGGACGACGAGCCGGGCGAGTTCTGCGGACGCGCCATGCGGCACGCGCCGTGTCTCGCGCTGGTGTTGTTGACCACGAACGGCACGGTGGCGGCGCGTACGAATGCGACGTGGCGGGGCACGACGCAGACCGAGTATCTGCCGGGACGATTGACCTGGGCGGGTAGTATGGACGATGTGGATGCACGCCGGTCGCCAGGCGACTGGACGGGACTCATTTTCGACGATAGCGCTTGGGAACCCGCGATACCGGTGGACGGCGCGCAGTGGGGTGGGCTGCAGGCCCGATCCGTGCCGTTGTTGCGTGAAACGCCGGTGACGCCGTTTGCGGTAGTGGAGTTGGGCGCGAAACCGTCCGAGACCGCCGTCGCGGATGCCCTTCCTCTGACGCTTGCGGAGGGGGAACGGGTCATCGTGGATGCGGGCAAGTTCGTGCAGGCGTATGCGGTGGTGGACATGACCGCCAAGGCAGGCGCCCAGATCGAACTGGAGTTCGCGCAGTCGTTCCTCTCGAACAACCGGCAACCGGGTCATTCGTGGGACCATGTGAACCGCTACACGGCGCGGGATGGCGCCCAGCGCTACACGAGCACCGACACCTTCGGCTTCAAGTACCTGGTCATCCGGACGGCATCGGGCGAAGCGACGATCACGGGGATCTCCCTGGTGAACCGCCTGTATCCCTTCGACGTGGCCGGCGCCTTCGAGTGCAACGATGCGATGTTGACGCGGCTGTGGCGCTTTGGATTGGATACCGTCCTGGCGTGCAGCGAAGACGCTTATGTCGACTGCGCTACGCGGGAACGGGTGGAATGGTTGGGCGACGGAGCCGTGGGCGAATATCCCATCACGCGGGCCGCGTTGGCGGGTCCGGGACCCGAGGGATCGCCGGTGTACGCCGACCCGCGCCTCATGCGCAACATGCTCCGTCATATCGGCCAGAGCCAGTACGACGACGGCAGGGTCAAGGCGCATCATCCCTCGAACCGGCAAGACATTCACGGCTATATCGAGGACTACGCGTGTCTGTGGATTCACGGCATCCGCACGTTCTGCGACCAGGCGCGCCTGGACCCCACCGTGCCCGTGACCGACGGCCCGGAACGGCCCGAGTATGACTTGGCGCGGGAACTGTTCCCGGCAGTGACGAAACAGATTCAGTGGTTTCTGGATCGGCGGACCGAACGCGGGTTGGTGCATGCGCGGGATTTCGTGTTCCCCGGAAACCCCTTGTGCTACCGCGAATGCGAGGCCGTGACGCTGAACGCCTACGTGTACAAGGCACTGGTCGATGGGGCGGAACTGGCGCGAATCGTGGGCGATACGGGCCGGAAATCGGAGTATACGGCGGAGGCCGAGGCGCTTCGGGCGGCTATCAATACGCACCTGTGGAACGAATCGGACGGCACGTACTACGGCGGGTTCGAGGGCGGGAAGGCCCTGGCGCCGACGGGCCACGGCGCCATGATGGCGTTGTATTTCGACGTGCCCACGGGGGACCGCGTCGGGCGCGTGCGGGACTGGCTGTTGGCGCGTCACACGGAGGAGGCGGTGAGCCCCTATGCCCACATGTTCCTGTTCAACGTTCTCTACGACATGGACACAGACGCAGCCGACCAACTTGTACTGGACCTGGTTCGTGAACGGTGGCGCGCCATGGCCGATAGCGAAACCGGCACGGTATGGGAAGGATTCACGCCTCACGAATGGTGCCACAACATGGGCGCCGCGCCGACCTTGTTCCTCAGCCGGTATGTATTGGGCGTGCGCGTCCTGGGCCCCGTGTGGGAGAACCGCATTCTCATCGAACCGCGGTTGGGCGACTTGACCGCCGCGTCCGGCGTCGTGGTGACCGAGTACGGACCCGTGCCCGTGTCGTGGCGGCGCGACGGCGCGACACTCAGCTTCGAGTGTACCGTGCCGGAGGGGGTGGAGGCGGAAGTGAGCTTGCCTGCTGTCGCTGGCAAAGCGAACGTCATTGTCGATGACGCGACGCCGGACACGACTGTAGATGGACGCCACGTCCGGTTCGCCTTGGGACCGGGACGACACGCAGGGACGATTGCGGGAGAGTAGGGCGCGTCGAGGAGGACATTGTTGTGGCCGGTCCCTGACCGATCCACTCTTGCGACGGAAGGTATCCAGTCCTGCTTGCCGTTGACGCCGTGTCCCAGGACGGCTGACGCGGAGGCTAGCCCGATGCGAGATAGGGTGATCGGACCAGGAAGAGGGGATGGTCCACCGTGCCTCCGGGACTGTGGGGATGGTGGCGGCGATCCCGGGATTTCGCTTCGCTCATCCCGTGCTATCTTCCTGCCGTCCGCTGCGCGGACCAAGGCGCGAAGTCCACGTGTTGTTGTCGCGGAGGGACAGCGGAACACGCGCAGTCTTGCACGCGCCCGCGGGTTGTTCTAGACTCATCCTCCGCATGAAGACCATCAGCACATTGACACACAGGGGGAGATTCTCCGATGCGATCCAGTCACTCCACGACACGATACGCCGCGATCCTGCTGGTCGCGGCGCTGGCCTGCGCGGGCGCCCAAGCGCAGGGCGCCACAAACCTCTACGTGGCCACGAACGGTAACAACGCGTGGTCGGGCGCCCTGCCCGCGCCGAACGCCGACGGGTCCGACGGCCCGTTCGCCACCATTCACGGCGCACGCGACGCTATCCGCCAGTTGAAAGTCGGCGGCGCGACCGGTCCCGTCGTCGTGAGCATCCGCGGCGGGGACTACCGCATCGCCGAGCCCATCGTCTTCGGCCCCGAAGATTCCGGCACGGCCGACGCGCCTATTGTCTACAAGGCCTTCGAAGACGAAGACCCCGTCATCCACGGTGGACGTCCCATCACGGGGTGGAAGCAGGAAGGCGCGTTCTGGACTGCCGACGTGCCGGAAGTCCGCGATGGCACATGGACCTTCAGCGCCTTGTGGGTCAACGGCGAACGCCGCACCCCGGCGCGTACGCCCAACGCCACGAACTTGGCGGGCGACTATCCCACGGACGACGACCTCTTCTTCATGGACGGACCCGTCATGGTGAAGAACGCCGATACCGGCAAAGAGGATCGCAGCGGCACACGGATGCGCTACCGCGAAGGCGATCTCCAGTCCTGGGCATCCCTCGAAGATTCGGTGTTTGTTGTGTTTCATTCCTGGGAAACCGCGCTGCTCCGTCCCAAGGCCATCAACGAAGCCGAGCGGACCGTCGATTTCACCGGTGGCACAAACTGGGGCTTCTGTCGGTGGCGGCCCGACCAGTGGTATTTCATCGAGCACCTGTTCGAAGGACTTGACCAGCCCGGCGAATGGTATCTCGACCGCAAGGCGGGCACGATCTACTACATCCCCATGCCCGGCGAAACGCTGAACACCATCGAGGCGGTCGCGCCTGTGGTCAAACAACTGGTGCTGATTCAGGGCAATCCCGCCGAAAAGCAGTTTGTCGAACACCTTGCCTTCGAGGGACTCGCGTTTCACTACTCCGAATACACCATCGAACCTCAAGGCCACTCCGACGGTCAGGCCGCCCACAGTGTACCGGCCGCATTTGAAGCGCGCGGCGCGCGCCATTGCCGTATCGAGCGGTGTGAAGTGGGCCACGTCGGCACCTACGGCGTGTGGTTCCGCGAGGGGTGTCAGGACAACGTACTGCGCCGCTCGGAAGTGTTCGACCTGGGCGCGGGCGGGGTGCGCATCGGCGAAGGCGGTACGCCGCCAACCGAGGACCAGGCCGCCGAGCGCAACGTCATCGACAACTGCTTCATTCACGACGGCGGCCGCATCTTCCGCGGCGGCGTGGGCGTGTGGATCGGACGCAGTTCCTACAACACCGTGTCCCACTGCGAAATCTGTGACATCCGGTACTCGGGCATCTCCGTGGGCTGGTCATGGGGTTACGCCGAAAGCACGGCGCACCACAACATCATCGAGTACAACCTCGTACACCACACGGCCAAGGGGCAGCTCAGCGACACCGGCGGCATCTACATGCTGGGCGCATCGCCCGGCACGGTGGTCCGCAACAACGTGTTCCACGACGTCATGTCGAACCCGCGCGTTTCGGGTGGATGGGGCATCTACTTCGACGAAGGCAGCACCGGGATTCTCGCCGAGAACAACCTGGTCTACAACACCCGCACCGGCACCTTGCATCAGCACTACGGCAAAGAGAACATGGTGCGCAACAACATCTTCGCCTTCTCCCACGGCCCCCAACTCATCCGGTCGCGCGACGAAGACCATATCTCCTTCTTCTTTGAAAACAACATCGTGTACTTCAACAACAACAGCCTCTTGGGCAGCCGGTGGGGCAACGGCAACTTCCGCCTCGACAACAACTGCTATTGGGACACATCCGGCGACGAGATCGAGTTCAACGGACTGTCCCTGTCCGAATGGCGCGCACGCGGGCAGGACGCCAACTCCATCATTGCCGACCCCTTGTTCCACAACGCCGAAGCGGCCGACTTCCGCCTGCGGCCTGATTCACCCGCCATCGAACACGGGTTCAAGCCTTTCGACTACACCGAGGCCGGCTTGTGCGGCGACCCGGAATGGGTCGAGAAGCCCAGGCAGATTCCGCGCGCCCCCTTCTCGCCGCCGCCGCTGCCTAAGCCCAAGTCCTACGCGGACGACTTCGAGCAAACACCCGTGGGCGGTACCGCCGCGAACGCCAGTACACTCGGCGAGGAAGGCGATGCACGCATCCGCGTCACCGACGAAACCGCCGCCTCCGGCAAGCGGTCATTGAAGATCACCGACGCGCCGGGCCTGAAGCAAGCGTTCAACCCGCACCTCGTGTACGCGCCGCACTTGTCCAAAGGCCACGCCACGGGGACGTTCGCCATCCGCCTCGAACCCGGCGCCATCCTGTACCACGAGTGGCGCGACAACCGGAACCCGTACCGGGTTGGTCCCAGCCTGTGGTTCCAGGCCAACGGCGACCTGATGGCCCGAGGCGCCAAACTGCTGACCGTGCCTCACAGCCAGTGGGTGACGGTCGAGATTGGATGCGATCTCGGCCGCGACGCCGACGGAACCTATGACCTGACCGTGACGATCCCCGGCCAGGATCCTCAGCAGTTCGAGAACCTGCCCTGCGGCGCGGGTGACTTCAGCCGCCTCGACTGGTGCGGATTCGTGTCGAACGCTACGGAATCCGTCGTGGCCTACATCGACGATGTGCGGATCGTGACGGAATAGCAGCCAGACAGAAGAAGACGCCCTGGAAGGAATAGGAGCCCTAGGCCGTCATTCCCGCGCAAGGGCCTGTCGACTTAGGCAGCGCACAGATTCGTATTTGCGAGTGAGGGCTCTGGGGACGCTTATAGTAGCCACGTTGGTTGTCCGCGGCCGACGGACGCTATTCACGCAACAGGACGTCGCACGTGAGCCGCGCCTTCTGCAGCAGCTTGCGGAACACCCCGCCCTTCTGGGCTTGTGCGCGCATTCCCACGATAATCTTGCGCTGAAGCCGGTACCGCGTCAGCTTCTGCGGCTTGGGCGGCGTCACGTTTCCTTCGGCCTCTTCGAGAGGCTTCCACAAGGCATCGACTGGATAACCCAATGTGGTGAGGTCGTCCGGGTCGAGCTGGTCGACAATCGAGCGCATCAACGACAGTTTCCCACTGTCCGACGCCAATTCCTGAACCCACTTCTTCAGCGACCCCGTGGACGGCCGCGAATGCTGCTTCACCCCGATGGGATCGCCCAATCCTTTGCCGGTGTGCTCCGCGGGCTTTCGATTCCCGTAGTCGATGGTCTCCGCTTCGAATGGCACGCCGACGTATTCGTAGATCTTCTCCATCCACGTTTCCGGGTCCTTCACCAGGTCCTCGTACCGTACGTGGATGTGGCTCACCTCGTCCTGCTTCAAGAACGCCGCAATAGCCGGCACGTACCGGTTCAGGAGTGGGTTGTAGTTCTGCGCGGCTTGGTAGTCGCCGTCGAAAAAGGAATTGGCGAACGATGAGAACGTGGCGATGGGGTGCCGCGTCAACACCACGAACTTCGCATCAGGGAACACCTTCATCATAAACGGGAGAATCAGCCCGTACGCGGGCGTCTTGTCGAGGCACACGGACTTCCCGGCGGTGGCGGCGTACCGCTCATACAGCGTGTCGCAGTAGGCCCGGCACGCATCCCAGTAGTCCTGCTCCTTGTTTGGCAAGGTGTCGATGAACAGCTTCTGAGATTCCGCCGCGAGCACATGGTCGTAGGGTGCCTTGTCCACCTTGTCCCACACGCCCAAGTGGGCCAACGGCGTCAGCAAATGCGGTTCAGGTCCGCCCAGAATCATGGAGTGCGACTCCAACATGCGTTCCAGCATGGTGCTGCCCGAACGCGGCGAACTAATCACAAACAACATCTGCACACTCATTCGACCTTCTCCCTGTTCCACCAATCTCGATTCTGCTCTACAGCACGGTCATCGACAGTTTAGCAAAATGCGCGAACGCGTGGATAGCTTCCATTTGATTTCCCAGCACCAGCGCGCTGTGATGCGTGCCGCCGTGATACGAATACTGTTCGAGGAACGTCTCGACCGGACCCGACGGTTTGATCCAGCCGCGAACCGAATCGCGCATCTCGTCGTTCGTCGTATCGCCGAGCACCTCCACCGGCGCCGCAATCAGACCGAACTTGCCCCGCGGCCCCGGCGCCAGGTTCACCAACACGGCCGGTCCCGGCGCCGGTGCGCACGTGATAGCGGCTGGATTCTCCGCGGGCGTCCACGGAAAGTCCTTTTCGATGAGCCGCGGTTTGTCGGCCGCGATCTCAGGGTTGATCTCGCCCATGTGCGACAGGAAAAGGCTGCCGCCTTGCCAGTCCGGACAGAAGACCTCGCAGAACGTGGTCCGCCCCAGACTCTGACTCAGCGCGCCCACTAGCGCCGCCGTCAACACGTCGCCCTCCCCGGCGTATCCGTATCCGCGGGCCATGGCCTTGCAGATCTCGAGAAACGGCATCGTGTTCGCCGCACCGTCGGGCGAATCGAAGGCCAGGAAGTTCACGCTCAGCGCCGAGTAGCCGCCCTTCTCCAGGAGACGACGCAACGCCAACCCCACCCGCACCGACCGGCGATGCACGTCCTCGCTCGCTTCCACCTGAAACGCGTCGCGGTCGCGCTGCATCTCGGCATCGACATCGGCGTCGGTCACGGACCCGGCCTCCGCCGCCACTGCGTCCGCGCCGACCTGTTCGCACGCGATGCCCAGGAACCGGTTCATGATGGTCTCGACGGGCGCGAAATCGCCCATGCCCTCGAACGAATCGCCTACGCGCAATGCCTTCGTCGTCTTCAGGCAACGCGCCGCCAATGCGCCGCGTGCCGCCGCGACCGCGCGTTTCAATACCTTCGACTCGGTCACGTGGCCCGCGACGACGGCGTATCGCTTGCCCAGACGCCGCAACATCGACGCCAAGTCCTGCACGCCATGGATGCCGTGGTTGTACATGATGCGCGACGGGTCAACGTCCAACCCGAAGGCCGCGTCCATCGTCGTATCCAACATCAGCACGGGCTGCTTCGCGGATGCCAGTGTCTGCGCGGATTCCAGCGATGGCGAATACGCCAAGTGTACCGTCACGATAAGATCGATGTCCGCGTCGTTGAACTGTGCCACCGCAGCCTTGAACTCGGCCTCGACCCGGCACACATCCGCACACACCACGTCCACGCCTTCCGCGGCGAACCCGTCCGTGATGGCCTTCAAGAACGGGTCGAATCCCGCGCGCACTTCGGGCCGCGTCTCGTCGTATAGCTTCAGATAGAGGGGCAAGAGCCCGATTCTCGGCTGTCGCTTCAAGTCATCCACTTTCAAGTCCTCCGAATCCGCTCATCGGGACCGCCCGGTCCCGGTTCAATCTGTTACTTGATCAGACCACTGCCGACGAAACCGCGTCGCCTTGCCCAAGACGCGCCACTACTTCGCGATACAGCGCCACATGGCGCGCAGCTTCGTCCCGGATCTTCTTAGCTGGCTTTGGCACCCGGCGCGTGTTCGCATGCGCCGCCTTGCGGCTGAACGCGTAGATCGAACCGCGTGCCGCACACAGATCCTCGTCGATCTGCCAGACCACCGGCAGCGGATGCATCACGGCCGCCAGCAGGGCGCGGAAGAATGCCCCCTTGCTCGCCCCGCCACCAAGCACAACACGGTCCACCAGCCCCCTCGCCGCCACCGGTTCAAACACGCGCGCGAACTCGAACACCATGCCTGCCGCAACCGCCCTGAGCATGTCGTCCCTTCCTGTCTCCACGCTCAGTCCGAAGAAGCCGCCCGAACCGTAGGCGTCCGCATCCAGCATGTTGCGTTGGGCGAAGTAGGGCACGGCCGTGTGTCCATAGGGCGGCAGCAGCCGCTTGCCGAAGACGCGATTCGCTTGCGACAAGGCCCGCTCATGGTCGGAATCGACCAACGATGTCAGCGCCCAGTCCCAGTTCGTGTTGCCCGTGAGCAGAGGCTGGACCACCAAGTCGCCCGCGCCCAGTGGCGATGCCAGAACGAGTTGGTACGGCGACCCGGCGCCGTCTTCGCGGGCGCAGGTGTAGTTGCCGACCCATGCCGTTCCGAGCGAACACTGAAGCGGCCGTTTCGACCCGCTCGCCGCCGCAAGGTACCCCGCCTCTTGGTCGATATAGGGACCGGCCACCGGGATGCCCTCCGGCAGTCCAAGCAACCGGGCGCCTTTCGCCGAGAGCGGCGCCGTCTCGTGTCCCTTGCGCAGGGGCGCTACGAAATCCAATGGCAGGTCAACAAGGCGGAGGAGCTTCGGCGTCAGACGCTGACGCACCGCATCGTACGACCCAATCTGAATGGCGTTCCCGGAATCCTGCCGCCACACACCCGTCAGTCGATGGAACAGGTATTCACCTGCGCCGATATGGATGTGGTCAGGCGTGAACAGAGACGCATGCTTCTCCCGCAACCACAGCAGGCGACCCAGCCCCGCCGGGGGCACATCGCGCAGCACATGTCGCTGCCAGAACGCCGCACGCCGTCCTTCCGCCACCCGCGCCGCATGTGCGTGCGTCCGTCCGTCGTTCCACAGGACCATCGGCGTCAACGGCTTGCCCGTTGCCCGGTCCGCAAGGATGCTGCTTCCGCCCTGCGCCGCCACGCCCACACCGCATACGGCTTGCCAGCGCGTGCCCAATACCCCGCGGAGATCCTTCAAGATGCCGCCGAATGCGCGGTCGAGGGACCGCAGGCTCTGTTCGCGTCCCGCTTCTTCAGGAGCGAGTACAGGCAGGCGTCTGGCGCCTTGTGCAAGCAGATCGCCCGTGCGTGCGTCGAAGGCGCACACCTTGAGCACGGTCGTGCCGAGGTCGATGCCCAGCAAGACGGCGTTGGACCGGCGTCGCGTCATTGCTCGCCCTTGTATGCTTCAAACAGCGCCGCGATACCGGCCTCCGTCACGTCGCCCTCATGGACCACCACACGGTACCGCAGCGTCAGCGGCTCACCTTTGGGCAGGTCCGTGCGCTTGTCGTCCGGTGGCCAGAACATGGGCGTGGGCGAGAAGAACCCGTAATCCCGCGTGAACCACTTCGAAGGATACCAGCGGTTGTCCGGATGCTGGAAGATGGCCATTCCCTCGGCCACGCCATCCGGCCACGTGCCCGTGTAGTCGCACCACGGCGACGCCTCGCCCCACGTGCCCTTCTCGGTGCTCGCGCCCTCGGCGTTCACCAGCGTGCCGCCCGACTTCACGCTCAGTTCAGGCATCATGCGTCCCGAGAACAGAGAATGGTTGGTCTTTTCAATGCGTACGTCTTCCAAGGGCGTCAACGTAATCTTGAAATCGATGA
>JAAEQP010000493.1 GCA_024231375.1 bacterium
CAAAGAAGCCGTTGGGTTTCAAGAACTCCGCGATGCCGATGTCGAACAGGAGATGCTGGGCGTAGTCGGTGTCGCGCAAGCGCAGGGCGACGCGGCACAGCCACGGCCAGGTCAGGTCGCAGGCGGAACTGGTGCGGTCAGTGAAGGAGCGGCGATTCGTGCGCTCGAAGTAGTTGTGCAAGGTCGTCTTCGCCACCGGCGCGAGGTCGCTGTCGGCGTCCACGTCGTCGCCGGGGACGACCATGGCCAGATGCCCGGGGTGGTTGAGATTGATGAATCCGCCCGCGGTCAGTGAATCAAGAAACTCGCCGTCTTCTGCCGGATACTCGGGGAATTTCGCGAGGCACCGCTTCACATCGTCCAGCAGGTTGGAGGTGCGCTCGAGCACGCGGCACGCTTCCACGTAGGCTTCCCAGAACGGTTTCAGCAGACCCAGGTCGTTGTTGGTGTTGTACGCGGGGAAGGGGCCTTGCTCGGGGGCCCACGACGGGCCGATGAGGAGGGAGTCGCCGGTCTCTTCCGTGAGGGCGAGATAGAACTTGGCGCCTTCCTCGAGGATGGGGAAGATGTGTTCTCGCAGCACGTCGAGGTCGCGGGTGTAGGTGTACCACGACCAGAAGACGAGGCCGTAGAAGGCGGTGGTGCACTGCATGATGCGGTAGAAATTGGGGGTCAACTCGACGCCGGTGTCGAGCGTGGCGACAGGGAACTTCAGGCCGTCGATTTGGTAGTCCTGTTTGGTCTGTTCTTTGGCGATGGGGACCAGGCGCTCGAAGGTTTTGAAGTAGGGTTCACCAAGTTCGACATGATTGGCGGCGAAGATGGGCCAGTAGGTCATGACCATGTTGATGTCGCCGTGGTAGTCGCCACTCCACGGAGGCGTCTTGCTGCCGTTCCAGAGGCCGAACAGTCCGGGAGCGGTTTCCCCGCGCGAGGACGCCGCGAACTGATAGAGCGAGAAGTACCAGACGCTTTCGAGGAAGGTGTTGGCTAGCTCGACTCCTGAGGCCTGCCAGAACGCGTGCCACCACTCTGTGTGGGCCTGATGGTGCTGAGCGTAGTCTTGTTGTGCGGCTTCCGTGACTTGGTTGCAGGCGGCCTCCAGCGGACTCCACGAGTCTTTGGTCGTGACCACGGCCACGTAGACCGTATAGCCGAGGAGCTCGCCCGCACCGTAGTGAAGCTGCGCCTTGACGGCGACGCGATCCGGATAGACCTCGGGCTCCGCGCAGTCGATGCCTTCGATCCGCATGGCCATGGCGTATTCGAACCCGTCGGGGAATTTGTAGTGGAGCCACAGGCAGCCGTCCGTGACGCCTGTTTCGGGTGTACCGAGGTCGTGGTCGATTTCGCGGGAGAGCGAAATCTCCTGCGTGTAGGGAAACGTGAGCGCGTGGAACCGC
>JAAEQP010000494.1 GCA_024231375.1 bacterium
ATCTTCGCTGGAAACGAAGACCAGGTGGGTGGGGACGCCAGGATTGGTGGCCACGCCATAGTCGTAGTCAGCTACGCCAAAGACGGTCGCGCCGTAGGTCCCGGTGTTGTTCCACTGCTCGTACTTGAGCCCGACCTCGGTGTCGCCGAAGTTGCGGCGGCCGATCAGAGCCATGCTGGCCTGCTCCTCCGCCGGGTTGCTCTGCACGATGAACTCGTAGGTGATATCACCACTGAGAGCGCCGATATCATAGATGCCGTCGACGACGTCCGTGTCGGAGTACCCCGGCCCGTCCAGGGCCGCTGCCATGGCCCAGGCCTCCGGCGCAGTGACAAAAATGCGTTCTACCGCGACGTTGTCGAAGGTGACGGTGCGCAGTTCGCCGGCGGCGTGCGACGTCACGGCCAGACCGATAAGGACCGGGTCGGCCATTTCGATGGTCACCGTGTCACCGGCTTGCACCCAGGTTTCGCCATCGGCGGAGATGTACCCCGTGAAATCATTCCCGATGCGTACGGTCTTGACCCAGTACGGCGCGGCATAGGGGCCGTCGGCCAGGTCATGGTTCGAGTCCGAACTGCCGTCGGTTGCGGGACGCCGCTGGAAGGTGGCGCCGCCACCTGCGCTACCGGTGAGCGCCGTAATGGTATGCATGGAGCCGGCGTCGAGGCTTTGGCGGACCATCACGCCACCTTTGGCCCAGTCATTCGAGCCTTCACCCATGTCGACCACACGGGCGACTATCATACCGTCGCCAACGAGTTCCGTGTAGTAGTACTGGAATGCATCGGCGTTGTCCCAGATGTCGTTACCGTTGCCCGTGACCTCATAGACACCTTCGGTCACCACCGTGGCGCCTGGATCGGCGCTACCGACGGTGACGTCGGTGAACTCCTGCCCGACAGCGCTGCTGACGAGTACTACACCCATGATTAGTACTAACAAAGCGAGTTTCTTCATAATACACCTCCGTTGCACAAAAATGCTACCAAGGTGCTCCGGCTACGTACCGAAGCGTTATCCCTCGCAACCCATTCCAGTCCTCAGTGGACTGGGAGTGTCCGTGTCATCGTTGGCCACTCTAGAACCTTCTCATTACAGGCAAGATGGTAGAACGTGTGCGCTATACCTCCTTTCCGGTCCTCCGGTCCGCCCAGGGGCACGTCGCGATAGGCGCACCGCGCATGCACCACCTGGTGGCTCATTCAGGCTCCATTACTGTCCGCAGATACTTCCGCTCACACCGATACTTGTATAGCTAGTCGGGAACAGGATCCCGCAGGTCGCTGCACAGTCTGCGGATCGGCGCGCCGGCACCGTACGATTCTCGCTGATTCGTCGGGCGCTCGCACACGACAGTCGCAGATGTTGCTTTGGTAGGACTCCTCACGCCGCTCTCTCACCCTTCTCATGGTATCAGAAACCATCACTCTTGTTCTTCAGGGCTCCGAACCAGCCCCTGCTGGATGACGAACAACCTTCTCATTATAGGGCGAGTTGCGAGTCGTGTCAAGCGCCAGATTTCGACATTTATTGCCCTGCCAGGGCGGATTCTTGGGTGCCAAGGGCGAAAGGACCCAGATGTGCGGCAAATCACGGGAATGGGGCGGTACCGCATTTGTCGCCACAGGGCGAAATCTGCCCCGGTTTCGGCGCGGGCACGCCTGTGCCACGAGCCGGCGCCATTGATGGCTGATTCTTGACGGTATCTCGGTTTGCGCCGTCGATCAAAAAAACGGGGGGTCTGCGTTTGTGCTGCAGACCCCCGCTCGATCTCAGTCATAAGGCTACCACTTCGGAAGCCCGGCATTGCCATGACCAGACGACGGTAGCGTCGTTCGGTCGGCGATGCCATTACGACCTAACTACGGCTAGTAGCAAACGACGTCGACATTGTCGATCGCCCACCACCAGTCGTTTCCGGCGTCATACAAGCCGAAGGTCACGACCATGTTCTGGGCCCCTTCGGGTACGGTGATCCCGACGGCAACCGCTTCGTTGGTCGCG
>JAAEQP010000495.1 GCA_024231375.1 bacterium
CAATTTCTGGCAGAAGTACATCGACCGGTGGTATGCCCTGCGCAACGACACTTTCAGCACGGCCGGCCTCAACGCCACGATCGACGCGATGGCCGACGAACTCCGGGAGGCGGAAACGCGCAATACGGCCCGGTGGGGCAGCTACGCTCCGCGCTACGGTGGTTTCCAGGGCGAAATCGACCACCTGAAACAATGGCTCCAGACCCGGTGTCTCTGGGTGGACGATCAATTCGTTTCGCCCCCTCAGGTCTCTCCGCAGGGACTTCATACCCCGTCTCCTGGCCTCGTGGCGCTGGCCAATCCCAATGGAACCGGCACCCTCTACTACACGCTCGACGGTTCGGACCCGCGTCTGCCCGTGGTTGGGAGTACCGTCCTGGACGCGAGCACGCTCCTGACTGAGAACGCCGCCAAGCGCGTTCTCGTCCCGACCGCCGCGATCTCGGACGCTTGGCGCGGCGGCGGTGCTTTTGACGACTCCGCCTGGATTGCCGGGACCGGAGGCGTCGGCTACGAGCGCAACACAGGCTATGAACAGTTTTTCGACATCGACCTTCAGGACTTGATGTATGGCCGCACGGCGAGCTGCTACATCCGCATCCCGTTCACGGTCGCCGACGATCCGAGCGAATTCAACTACATGCTCCTGAACATGCACTACGACGATGGCTTCATCGCCTATCTCAACGGGGTTGAGATCGAGCGGGCGGTATTCTCGGGCGTGCCCACGTGGAATTCCTCTGCCAGCGGCAACCACGATGATATGGCCGCCATTCGTTTCGAAGAGTTCGATGTGTCCGCACATGCGGGTCTGCTCAAAGAGGGCGAGAACATGCTCGCCATTCACGGCCTGAACTCTTCGCCCACCAGTTCTGACGCGCTCTTCAGTGCGGAGTTGATAGCCGGTCAGAGCAACAACCCCAGCGGCGACGGCATTGCGCCAACAGCCCATGAATACACTGAGCCCATCGTGCTGACCGAGAGCACCCGGATCAAAGCCCGCGTCCTGGTCGGCAGCAATCCCTACAGTCCCTGGAGCGGACTCGCGCAACCTGTCATTTCCGTCGGTCCGGTGGCGGAGAATTTGCGGATTAGTGAGGTGATGTATCATCCGATCGATGCGGGTTCGCCCGACGATCCGAATACCGAATACGTTGAGCTGACCAACGTCGGCGCCGAG
>JAAEQP010000496.1 GCA_024231375.1 bacterium
TGGATTGTCCCCCTTCACCCCTCCCAGGTCCGTGTAGGTGTGGGACGGGTTAAGATCATTGCTCCAAGTGGCGTCGCCAAAGGTCCATGAGCGCCACGTGACAGGGTCACTTCCCGTGTCCGATTGATCCGTGAACTGCACGGTCAGCGGATACGTGCCCACGCGCGGAGTGGCGGTGAATTCGGCGGTCGGGGGAACCCGCCCCGTGTCGGCCACGCCGCCGGCGTCCGTCTTCACCACCACGGCGTCGTACCCGCCCGTCCAGTCGTAGGATTGCGTGTAGCCCGCCATGGCAAATCCGCCGTCGGCCGTCCCTATGAGGTCATACCCCACGTCCCAGTCCGGCCCGCCGTACGTGTAACGCCAGACGTAATCGGCCTTCCTTGCGGGCTCCTCGAGCTTCATAATGACCATGTCGCCCCAACCGTACGGCGCCGTGTAGCCCCCCACAACGAACCGCCCGTCAAGGGACTCGGCCACGCCGTACCCTTCCGCGTCCCAAGAGTCCCAGTACGTGCGCGACCATTCTTCGTAGCCGTCGGAGTCGGTCTTGATGAAGAAGACGTCGCGTTTGTCCGTGGCGTGGTCGCGCGTGCCGCCGCACATGGCAAATCCGCCGTCCGAGGTGCGAATGAGCGAGGCCGCCCAATCGCTCTGGGGTCCGCCGAAGACGCGCCACCAGGTCAAGTCCCAGTTGGGGGCAATCATGAGCAGGAGCGCGTCAAACTGCGCCGTACCGTATAGTTCACCGTATCCGGCCACGGCATAGCTGCCGTCCGGCATGCGGACAAGCGAGTGGGCCATGTCGTCCCTCGACGTGCCGTAGATCTCGTAATTCACTAACCATCCGTCCGAGTCGAGCACCATGAGGAGCATGTCCTGGGGTTCGGTGTCGGACCAGACCGCCCCAGCCAGAGCATAGCCGCCGTCCGGGGTTTGGAGCAGGGCGCGGCCTTCCTGCCATTGGTACATGTCGGCGTATCGACCGTAGTCGATTTCGCCGTTGGGCAGGAGCTTGTAGAACTGAAGGTCACTTGTGTAGTACTCGTCGGGGTCGTAGTAGTTAGCGCCCGCGATGGCGTAGCCGCCGTCCGACGTCTGGATAACGTCGATGCCCATGTTGTCGCCGAGGTCCCCGTAGGTGTTCGACCATTCCTCGTCGCCATTCGCGTCGATCTTGACGGCGTAGATGTCCTCGTCGCCCGCCACGTATGCCGCGCCGACAAGGATGTAGCCGCCGTCCGACGTCTGCGCGATGGCAAAGGCACTCTCGTCGTCCAGGTTGTCGTAGGTTCGAACCCACGTCGTACCGGCTTTCGGCGCGTGAAGGACGGACTTGGGCGGAACGGTTCGCGGTGAGCGATACGGGGCCAAGGGAAGGGAGACCGTGTCGGTACGGGCGTCGGCAGGAGAGCCTTGCCTCACTCTGGGCGACTGGGGGCCGATTCTGCGGCGCACGGCCTTGAGAGGGGAACCCGTTTGGATAGGCTGGGAGCGAATCCCCGATTTCTTGTCAGGCATGGGTTCCCGCGCCTGAGCGAAGGCGCACGTGCACAGGACGGCGGTCAAGAATCCCCCCGCGGAGATGCGCCGTATCACACCTGCTCTGTTCATGGAATGTCCATCCCTGCTTCGTACATGATTCAGGCAAGTTGGCCCGCGCCCGGCAGCGTCCCGCATCTCTCCTCAAGCCCAGAAAACAGGTCTTCTCCTTTATAGCAGTGAGTCAGTCGGTTGTCAATCGGAGCGGGCCTCTCGTGCTTGCCGTCGCCGGTTTCCCTGCAAGCTTTCGAAGGATGCCAAAGCAGGACAGTTGTCCTACTTTGGGGCCGGTTCCGTTTCGCGAGAGTTCTGCTCTCTGTTCTCTAAGCGCCCCAGCAAGAGGCTTCTCTTCCCCTCGTGCGTGATGGTAGAATCGTTTGCTCCCTCGGGTGATTGCCCGCGAGGGGGCTTCTTGAGACAGTATCGAA
>JAAEQP010000497.1 GCA_024231375.1 bacterium
ACAGGGTTGACGAGGTCAATCCCGCGCCGATGAGCCCCGTGATCCATTCGAGGAGACTGTAGTTGAGACCAATGATCACGATTACGACCCCGGCCGCAAGCCACAGGACCGAGTATTCTTCCTTCAGCTTGCGGCGGCGGACCAGCTCAATAATGGCCACCAGCAAGGCCAAACCGCATGCCGCCGCCGTAATTCGTTGTCGAATGTCCACAGTACCACTCCCTATGAAAGCTTCTCTTTGCGCAGCAGGTTCAGGGGGATGTCGAGCGCCATCTTGAACAGGTAATACACGGGCCGCAGACCCGAATGAATGGTGGCGCCCGACGCGTCGGGATGCATCACCACCGGCGCTTCGGCGACCCGGAATCCGTGCCGGTGCAGCAGCACCAGCACGTCCGTGTCGGGATAGTCGGTGGGGTAAAGGTCGCGACAGAAGAAATCGACGACCTTGCCGTTCATGGCTTGGAACCCGCTCGTGGGGTCGGTCACGGTGGCGCCCGTCAACAGGGACGCCAGTCTGCGGAACACGATCATGCCTGCCCGGCGCAACAATGGAATGGTGTAGGTTTGGCCTTCAAGAAAGCGCGACCCGATGCATAGGTCACACGCGTCCGACCGGACCCGGTCCAGCAGCAACTCGATGCCGGCCGAGTCGTGTTGGCCGTCGCTGTCCATCTGCACCAGAAACCGGACGCCCCGCTGTTGCGCGTACTTGTACCCCGTCTGGAGGGCCACGCCGTAGCCCATGTTAAAGGGAAGCGGGAGCACGGTGGCGCCTGCCTCGCGCGCCCGCGCTGCCGTGTCGTCCTTGGAGCCGTCGTCCACCACGACGACGGCCGCCTCCGGCGACGCGGCACGCACGTTGGTGACGACCGTGCCGATGCGGGACCCCTCGTTGAAGGCGGGGAGCAGGATCATGGTGTCGGAATCCATGCCGCAAGTGTACGTGGGCGGCATGAAGTCGTCAACAGGCACCGATCTCCAATAGGCACAGGCAGCTACGAAGAGGCATCGTACCGAACTGCGGCGAGCCCCTGTTCTGGGGGATTTGCCCAAGTTGAGGCGAGTTTGGCCCAGATCGGGACGTATTCGCCGCGTACTCTGGTGGCCCATTTCGGGCATTGCTCGGTAAACCCATGCAAGACAGTGCCTTACGGCTTCCGATACACTTGGCACACGGGTTGCTCTCTATAGGGAGGACGTCACAACGAGCGTCGCGCCTCGTGCGCGGCGGTGGAACGCTGGAGGATTGAGCAATGGGTATCTTTTCAAGGGTACGAGACATTATCAGTTCGAACATCAACTCGATGCTCGACAAAGCCGAGGACCCGGAAAAGCTGATCAAGATGATGATCCGCGAGATGGAAGACACGCTCGTGGAGATCAAGGCCTCGTGTGCCGGGGCCATGGCCACCAAGAAGAAGATCGGCCGTGACCTGGAAGGCGTGCGTACGCGCGCTGACGAATGGGCCGACCGCGCCCAGTTGGCGGTCGACAAGGGCCGCGACGACCTTGGCCGCGAGGCTCTGGTCGAGAAGCGCCGGATGCTGGACCGCGTGACGTCGTTGGAGCAGGAACTTGCCCAATGCGATTCGTTGGTGGAACAGTACCAGGCTGATATAATGCAGATTGAGGAGAAACTGGCTTTGGCGCGCGAGAAGCAGCGCGTCCTGGTGCAGCGCCACATTCACGCCCAGCATAAGAAGCGTGCCGAGACGGGCATCCGCAAGGCCGACACGTCGGGCGCCATGGCGAAATTCGAAACCCTTGAGAACCGCATCGAGCGGATGGAAGCCGAGGCGGACCTGGTGAACTTCGGGCGCAAGCCCAGTCTCGATGAGGAGTTCGCCCAGCTTGGCGGCGACGAAGACATTGAGCAGGAACTGGAGGCCTTGCGCGAAGCGGCCAAGAAGGGCGAGAAGGCGGAAAAGGAAGAGAAGTAACCGTTGGCCAGGAAGGTCGGCGACACGGAGTGGGAGGGCTGAACGATGGGGTGCTTGAGAGCGATTCTGATTGTATTCTGCATACTCATCATTCTACCGTTCCTCCTGAGCGCCTGCTCCATGGCCATTGCCATCGCGTTTCCGCCGATTGGCAACGCGTATGCGGACGCGCTCCATCAGTTCGGATTCGTCGATCAGGTCCGGGGAGTCTCAGCGATGTCCATGTTTGGCGTCTCGCTTCTACCGATGCTCTTCATCGCGCTCGTGATTATTGCTCTGTTGCGGCTCCTGCGGGACGAGCCCGGGCAAGCCAAGACCCCGCGGCGTCAGCGACGGGAACCCCGCTCCGGACGGACAAGGGGGCCCGAATCGGAAGGCGAGCAGTTCACGCGCGACGAGACGCGCATGATTCAGGAACTGCATCAGGGATTCTCGCGGATGGAAGAACGGGTCGAATCGCTCGAAACCATACTGATTGACGCACACCGCCGCCGGAAGTAGCGGCTTCGTCTAGGAGGGCAACTCGATATGACTGTGACGTGGGCCGCGATCATCCTGGCACTGGCCGTCCTGGTGCCGCTGGCAGCCATTGCCGCGCCAATCATCATCACACTGGGCATTGTACGGATGCTGTCCGGCCGGTCCAGGGCGAACGAGGCCACCGTGGCCGAGGCGCACCTCATCCAGGAGATTCACGGCAGTCTGGCGAGGATGGAAGCCCGAGTGGATTCGCTGGAGACCATCCTGCTCGAGGCTGACGAAGGCAACGCCAAAGGACGGCGCGCGAAGGGCGCGGCCAGGGAGACGGACTGATGCTGACTGAAGTCATCACCGTTATCGGGATGTTCATCGTCCTCATCGTTTGTGCGGTGACCGTCGCCATCACAACGGTCCTTCGCAACGCAAGGGACGGCAGGTCGCCAGAATCCAACGCCGCCGAAGCGCAAATGATACAGGACATGCACCGGTCCATGATGAAAATGGAAGAACGGGTCGAATCGCTTGAGACGATCCTGCTCGAAAGGGAACGCAAATGAACCGTTGCAGACGAGAGGGAACGGGAAGCGGATCGCGCCATTCGAGCGCCGGGAGTCGAACCATGAACCAGGAACACGAAGAACGCAGGCCCGGCCTGTACCGTTCGCGGAGGGGCCTCATCTTCGGCGTATGCAAGGGCATGTCGGAGCACCTCGACATTTCATTGTTCTGGGTGCGCGTGGGCGCCGTCGCATTCTTCTTCCTGTCCACCGGTTGGATAGCGGCGGGCGTATACGTGCTCGCGGCCGTGCTGATGAAACCCGAGCCCGTGATTCCCTTCAAGCAAGACTCGGACCGCGAGTTCTACGACTCCTACGTCAATTCGCGCGAAATGGCCATCCGCCGCCTCAAGCGGACCTTCGACAACCTGGACCGGCGCATCCGCCGGATCGAGGACATCGTCACCGCCCGCGACTACGACTGGGACAAGCGGCTCAACGAAACGGCCGGCGAATAACTCGCCGCAAGAGAAGGAAGACAGGGACTGATGCAAGCGGAGCGCTCAACAGAGCGCGGAGACGTGTCTGTCCCTGGTTTCTCGGAGGAGAAGCGACCTTTGGAAACGCACGTCAAGATCCTCGGGGTTCTGTACATTGTCCTGAATGGGTTGACGCTGTTGACCATCGCTCTTCTTGCGCTCCTCTTCTTCGTGTTCGGCGTGTCGGCCCTGGCGATGGAAGGAACGGAAGAGATGGCCATCGGCCTCGGCGTGACCGGCCTCGTGGGAGGCCTGGTCATGGCGTTCTGCGTGGCCATCGCACTGCCCGGGTTCATCACGGGATTCGGTTTGCTTGGATTCAAGCCCTGGGCTCGTGTGCTGGCCATCGTGCTCGGGGCGCTCGGACTGCTCCAGTTCCCCTTCGGCACCGCCTTGGGCATCTACACGCTGGTGATTCTCTTGAAAGACGAAACCGGCCAACTCTTCTCACCCGACCGCTACTACTCCACCTACTGATCGAGCAGCTGCCTCACGAACCATGTACGCACCTCCGGTGCGGTTTCTCCCGCGCACCGTTAGCCTCGTTCCGTCGCACGGGATCGCCCCACGCGCTGGACACTCCGGTGGCTGAATCGCCCTAACACATTTAACTCCCTGTCTTTAAGCCCTTATTCGCGCCCGGGGGTTGACAGAATCGAGAATTCGGGAATAGAATGAGTTGTCGAAGATAGACTCCAGTCTAGTTTTGATAACGCAGTATCGGAAGGTCGCCGGATGTCGGCGGGCGCTTCTTGGGTTGCGGACCGGGGCGGGAGGGGAGGATTCTGTGATCTCACGGGAAATGAAGACGGTGTCGAGGGGCAAAGCCCGTGAGATGCGTGTTCGCGACGACCTGTACATGGAAGTCGCGCAACGGCTGATTCTCTCCGAAGGATTCCACAATGTGTCGCTGGGCCGGATCGCGTCCGAGACGGGATTCTCAAAGGCGACCATCTACCAGCGGTTCAGCTGCAAAGAAGAACTCATCGTGGAACTCGGGTGCCGTCTCCGCCGGGACATGAACCGGATGATGCGGCGCGGCGCGGAGTACAACGGTACGCCGCGCGAGCGACTGCTGGCCATGGGTGAGGCGATTCGATTCTACTCCAAGGTTTGGGCGGACAACGTCCGGCTCCTCGACGTCATTGACACTGAAACAGTGATCGCCAAGGTGCCGGAACACCTCCAGGCGTCGATGGCCGACTTGGATGTGGAGCTCTTCGGTCTCCTGAAGCAACCCGTGTACGATGCAATTGAGTCGGGCGACTTGGTGCTGCCGACCGGATGCTCGCCCTCAACTCTGTGTTTCGCGCTCTGGACGATGATAGACGGTTGGGGCAGTGCGGTGGCCGGAACCGCGCAGGACGACATCTTCGAGTTGGACAGTCTCATCGATGCCGTCCTTCACAACTGCCAGATGCTCTTCGACGGATATGGCTGGCGGCCGCTGAGTACCGAATGGGACTACGAGTCCGTGTTTGAGAAGGTGCGGGAGATCCTTGCCGAGGACTCGGACGACGTTGTCGCTTCGGAGGCGACCGGATTGGGGCACAGCGACGCACCCCTGGAAGTCGGGGTGGTCTCGGGAGAAGGAGGTGACACTGAACGTTCGTGAAAGGCTTAGGTACAAGAGGGCAACGAGCTTTTATCACAATGAAACTTAGAGCAACATCGGTTGTAGAGGAGTAATGAGCCATGAGTAAGCGGGGGTTTACGCTGATTGAGCTTCTAGTGGTGATCGCGATCATTGGCATTCTGGCGGCGATCTTGCTGCCTGCGCTGGCACGGGCCCGGGAAGCCGCACGCCGCGCAAGCTGCCAGAACAACCTGAAACAGTTCGGCATCATCTTCAAGATGTATGCCAACGAATCGAAGGGCGAAAAGTGGCCCACCTTGGCAAAGTGGGAAGGCGACGGCTGCACGCCCTACCACTACATGAACACGTTTCCTGAAGGCACGGCGATCTATCCGGAGTACATGACGGACCCGGCGATCAGCATCTGTCCGTCGGATTCGGGTTCCGGGCAGCAGGATAACAACCTGGACAGCTTCCACCAGGGCGGCGATCCGGACGCGCCGTGGGAGCCGTGCCGGTTCCGTAGCGTGTCCTACAACTACTTCGCATGGGCGATGGATCTGTCGAACTACGCCACCAAGGACATCAACGACGTCACCTTTGACATGTGGGCGGATTTCAACGCCGACTTCATCGCGGCCTTCGGCAGCGTATCCGGCGACGTGGCCGCGTGGGACGGATCCGACCCGTCGGTGTTCGAGGACGACATTCCGACCGCTAGCGGCGGCACGGTCTACCGTCTTCGTGAAGGCATCGAGCGCTTCCTCATCTCGGACATCAACAATCCCGCCGCCACGGCCCAGGCCCAGAGCGACATCTGGGTGATGTTCGACGATATCAACGGCAAGTACATCCAGTTCATGAACCACATTCCGGGCGGCTGCAACGTGTTGTTCATGGATGGCCACGTGAAGTTCATCCGGTACCCGGGCGCTGAGCCCGTGTGCGTCGCGTGGGCGGATCTGGCCGGCGAGGTATTCTAGTCTTCCAAGTGACCGTGCGAAGAGAACCGGGGTTCTCCAGGAAATATGGGGAATCCCGGTTCGCTGTTTGGCCACGCACGACATCCGCTGCAAAGTGATCGGGACGCGCCGAGTCCGCCATCTTCTCAGAGTGAATAGACGGGCGCCCTGAGTCGTCGGTGTTTGTGGGGCGACGATGTGTCGTTCTATGATGGTGGTGTTGGCGATTGTGGCTTTGGGCCGAAAGGGAGGACTCCATGAAGAGACGATTCCGCGTGACGATGGGTCTGGCGATGCTTGCGGCGTGTTTGGGGATGACCGGGTGTGTTTCGTTTGAGATTGGCACGGATCTGGAGCCGCCGCAGATCAACGCACGCGGGCTCGTGAACGGGCATGTCACCGCTACGGGACTGGAGGACTGGGACAAGCGGATTCTCAAGGTGGGCGTGCTCGGGGAGGCCGAACGCCCGGGTGAGATCGCGTCGGTCGACATCTGGCCGCTGGCGGGCGTCGGCGTGGGTCTGGTAGGCGCGCGCGTCCGTGTGCTACCCCTGGAAGCGGGCGTGGGCCTTGTCGGATACGATCCCAAGCCAAGGAAGCCGAAGTGCGACGATGATGACGGAGACGACGATCGCGACGGGGATGACCCGGACGAAGAAGACGACGGTGACAGCGAGGATGACGACGAGTCGACCGACGCCATCTAGCATGTAGCGGACGACGCGGAAGGGGCGTGGCGCTTAGTGAACGTCCCTTCCGCCGATGCCGCCGACAGTGAGGGATGGGTTCGGTTGGCCGTCGTTGGCGGGAAGGATCTCGTCCGATGCGAGATACTCCACGTGCCCGTCGGCGAACAGGTAGTTGCGGGCGCCACCCGGACCAAACCAGCCCTTGTCGTTGCGCCAGGCTTCGTGGTTGGCGTACCACTCCCCGGCCAGGATCTTCTGCGAGGGATACCGCACGGCCGCGACCCGCTGGGGAATGGTGGGCAACACCAACGCCGTGTCGTACGTGGCAGCCGTCGAATCGAGAGAATCGATCTGTTCAGGCGAGTGGTAGAAGGTCATGGAGTAGGCGTACGACGTACGCTCGAATTGCTCGATGCTCTTCTCGCGGAAATCGGAGGGGCAGTAGAACACGCCCGGGTTCTCTTTGTCGCCAGGTATGTATTCCGTCAGGAGCATGCGGAACCCGCGCCCCATCCACAGCCAGTATTCCGGGTCTGTGCTGATGGGATCCTGGGCGGCCGGATAGGTCTCCCGGTTCTCGAGGAGATACAGCTCGAAGGCCATGCCCAGTTGCTTGAGGTTGCTGGCGCAGGTGGCGCGACGGGCCGCCTCCCGGGCGCGGACCAGCGCCGGGAGGAGCATTCCCGCGAGAATGCCAATGATGGCGATGACAACCAGCAACTCAATCAGTGTGAACGCGCGTTTCTCGTGCATCGGGTTCCTATCCGTGGCGGCGAGATGGTCTAGGGCGTTTCCAACCGCCGGAAAACGGCGCGGGTGTGCGCCGACGTGCCTCAACGAATAACGTGGGTGGGCTTGCGAGCCCTTCCGGCACGGTCTGTCGGCACCGCTTGAGCGACCCGGGCCGGAAGGCGCAACTATAGCGAATTTGGGCCGGATCGTTCAATGCGTGGACTTTGCCCGCCGCACGACGTATGATCGCCAACGGCCCCTTCGTGGGCGCAACGGGGGATACGACGGGTCATGAGCAACGGCGTCAGTCAGTCGACGGAGGATTCCGGGCAACACCGCAACCAGTTTGGCTGGTTTGGCGGGGTGTTCACGCCGTGTACACTGACGATTCTCGGCGTCATCATGTTCATGCGCGCCAACTTCGTGGTGGGCCAGGCCGGAATTCTGCAGGCCATCCTGATTCTGCTGCTGGCCAAGTCGATCACCTTCTTCACGGCCCTGTCCACGAGCGCCATCGGAACGAACATGCAGGTCCGAGGCGGTGGGGCCTATTACCTCATCTCGCGCGTGCTGGGTCCGGAATTCGGCGGCGCCATCGGGATCGTGTTGTTCCTCGCCCAGGCCATCTCCGTGCCTTTCTACGTGCTGGGCTTCACGGAGGCCTTGTGCCAAACCTTCGAGCCGTTGAAACCACACTACGCGGCCATCGCCTTCGGAACGGCCGGGCTCCTGTTCGTCATCACCTACATCGGCGCGAGTTGGGCCATCAAGGTCCAGTACGTGATCATGGCGATCCTGGGCGTCTCGATTGTCGTGTTCATGGGCGGGGCGCTACGGTTCTTCTCGTTCGAGACGTTGAGCCAGAACTTCTCCAGTGGATTCACGGCCGTGGACCCGGCCGAGCCGTCCAAGGGCACGTATGACTTCTGGCAAGTCTTCGCCATCTACTTCCCCGCGGTGACCGGTATCATGGCGGGCATCAACATGTC
>JAAEQP010000498.1 GCA_024231375.1 bacterium
ACTATCGCATGCTCTTGCCGGGCACCTACACCCTGATGGTCTCCGCGCCCGGCTACATCCCGGTCACCCTGACCGACGTGGTCGTTGTGGCAGGGGCGGCGACACACGTCGACGTAGCGCTCACTCCCTCCCCCTACGACGCGGATGTAAACAACGACGGCGTGGTGAACTCATTGGACGTGCAGTTGGTCGTGAACGCCGCCCTCGGGCAGACGGCCGCCTACGACTGCGACATCGACGGCAACGGTGACGTGGACGCATTGGACGTCCAGTATGTGCTGAACGCCGAGTTGTTTTCGTAGGACCTTGTGGCCCATTGTGCTGCGACGCGCATGATCCAAGTCAGTCGTGGCTTTGCTGGTCAAATGCCCATCGGATGGAATTCGTCTCTGGCGACGCTTGGACACACTATCTGTGACTCAGCTGCTCGACGCTCTGAGAGCCCCGATAGCGGTGGTGATTCTGTTGAGGTCCTTCTGCTGACGATGGCAGAGCCTAAGGAGCTCTTTGTACTCGTCAACCGAAGTGACACTCCTTTCGCTGCTTAGTCGAAGCAACCGGTTCATCCCTGCCTCACAGAGAAGTTTGATGATGTTGACATCATCATCGCTGACCACGTTCCTGACGCCACGGTGTACGACCTGATTCCGCTTCTTGGCGACCACGTGCAAGAGCGCCGTCATACTCTCGCGCGAGAACCCCATTTCGGACAGAAGCTCTCCGCCAACCCAGACCAACCGAGAGCACACGTGTTTCGTGTCGCCTCCGAATTGCTCCGACAAAGTGAGGGCCTCAGCCAGTTGCCAAAATGTCAGGAAGGCCGAATGGTTGAAGCGAGAATGCATGGCCTGGACGTACAGACGATGGCAGTCAGCGAGAAGAGAGAGAAGAGTGCCATCGTTTGGCTTCTTCCTGAGATGCACAGCATTTGCCTTCAGTATGCGGAAGTCCTCGAGCCCGATGGCGAACGCCCTACCGTCGGCTGCTGGGTCTTCGTCAAACAGGAAGGAGCGTGCCTCTGCTTCGCCTTGGTCGGAGAAGCCGAGGAACCACTTGGGATGAGGCAGCCTCCGTCGCGCGCGTTCAGGCCAAGAGAACCCCCATTGTCCCCACTTGTACGTGACCTCCACCAGGGACCTAAAAACGTCAAACGCGGCGTCGGCCCGTCGGTAGGCATCCCGGCAATCAACACCTCTGCTGGAGAACCGTAGACATGTCGGGGCGTCAAGGTGCGCATTTCGCATACCGATGTTTGCCAGTCGCGTCTCGAACGTTGCCTTCCCCACCAGCTTCATGGCGCCAGGCCACGTCGTGAAGTAGAACCGTGTCCCCAGCACCGTGACGGAGGCCGGCCTCCCAACAGTCTCGTCAAGACGACAGTCGATAGGGACGAAGAAGCGCCATTCGTGCATGGGCGTCGGAGCCCGATTCTTGATAGAATCGCGCACCTCCCGAGCAATGGACAGGAACGAGTCTGTGCCCTCGAATCCCCTTTGCGACATGAGGTCCAAGACGCGCTTCGCGTCGCACTCAAGGTTCACCATCCTTAGGATTGCACTGAGGTTGAGGACTGCAGCCCGTGTTCTCAGGTCGAGAGACCACCCATTCTCGTGCCGAGACGCGTGCATGACGCCAAGCATTTCCGTCACCACGTCTCTTTCACTCTGCCTCAGACGACGCTCGCTCATTGCCAACTCCTCTGCACCTAGGCGCTTGGAGGCCAAGACCATGTGGTGGTGTCTGGCATCACTCCCTCGATGGCACACCATAGCGCATCTGCCGCGCCCGTTCCACGAAGCGCACGGCACCCTCAAGCTCGGCCCGAGGCCATCTGCGCGTTCCTCGTGTGCGGTCAGGCTGCCGAGCCTTTCTGCCACGGCCGAGGGAGAAGGAGCCATGGGCAGGGAGGCACCAGCCGAGAGCCGGATGCACCGCGCATCGGTCAACGCTTCATCCGGCAACATTGTATCTTCCCGTGGCTTCCCCTCCAGCCCATGCGCTATAGTAGCCGCTCGAACCGTAGCCCCTACGCGGGAGGAGAGCCCATGTCCAACGTCGACACCGCCATCGAATTCGTCCGCGCCCGCCACGACCTATACATCGAGGAATTGACGGAGTTGCTCGCCATGCCGAGCATTTCCACGCTGCCCGAGCACAAGGCGGATGTGGAGCAGGTGGCCCATTGGCTTGCGGACCGGTTGGCGGCTGTCGGCATGCACCGCGCCGAAATCATCGCCACCCCGGGACATCCCGTGGTGTATGCGGAGTGGCTGAACGCACCCGACAAGCCAACGGTGCTCGTCTACGGCCACTACGACGTGCAGCCTGTCGACCCGATTGATGAATGGGATTCGCCGCCCTTCGAGGCCACGGTGCGGGGTGAGAACATTCACGCGCGAGGCGCGTCGGATATGAAAGGCCAGTTCTTCGCGCATTTGAAGGCGTTGGAAGCGCTGGCGGCGCATGGCGGATTCCCGGTGAACCTGAAATACATGCTCGAAGGTGAGGAAGAAATCGGTTCGCCGAATCTGGAAGCCTTCATCCAGGAACACAAGGACATGCTTGAGTGCGACTTCGTGCTCAACTGCGACGCGGGCATTCTTGCCCCGGACAAGCCCGGCATTGTCTACGCCCTTCGGGGCCTGTCGTATTTCGAGGTGGACGTGCGCGGGCCCAGCAAGGACCTGCACTCCGGCCTGTTCGGCGGCGTGGTCCAGAATCCGTTGAACGTGCTTTGCAGCCTGATTGCCGGCATGATTGACGAACAGGGTCGCGTGACGCTGCCCGGATTCTACGACGACGTGTTGCCGTTGACACAGGAAGAACGGGACGCCATCGCCAAGGCGCCGTTCGGCGACAGCGATTACCTGGCCATGTCCGGTGCGCCGGCGTTGTGGGGTGAAGAAGGATTCACAGCCCTGGAGCGAGTGGGGGCGCGTCCGACCCTCGACGTGAATGGTATCGTGGGTGGGTTCACCGGGGACGGCGCCAAGACGGTGCTCCCGGCGCGGGCCATGGTCAAGATCAGCACGCGCCTCGTGGCGAACCAGAAGCCGGAGGCGGTCTACGACATGCTGTGCGCCTACATGAAGGAGCACGCGCCCGACACGATCACGTGGGAAGTCCGCGCCTTGTCCTATGGTCCGTCGGCGATCATGGATCGCCATTCGAAATGGATGAACGCCGCGGTGGCGTCGTTGCGCGAGGTGTTTGATGCCGAGCCCATCTTCAAGCGCGAAGGCGGTAGCGTGCCCGTGGTCGGGATACTCCAGCAGATGTTGGACGTCGATTCGGTGATGCTGGGATTCGCGATGCCCGACGACGGCGTTCACGGACCGAACGAGAAGCAACACTTGCCTACCCTGTTCCGAGGAATCGAGACGTACATCCGGTTCCTGACGGCTATCGGTACGTAACGAGAAAGGAGTACCAGCGTGTTGAAACATACCGGTCTCGCGTTGGCGCTGGCCCTGTCCGCTCTGGCCCCGTCTGCTTCCAGTCAATCCGCCGACGAAAAGGCTCTGGCAACCGAGGTCGCGGCACAGGGTTGGATCGTGTACTCGGCGCGTGCCGACAGTGGCTCGTGGGACATCTTCATCTCGCGGCCGGATGGGTCGAAGCGCCGGAACCTCAGCAACACACCGGATGCTGAAGAGGTGTCGCCACGTTTTTCACCGGACGGGACCCGCATGTTGTATCGACGTATGGAGAAGGGGAGCCAAATCGACCATGATCGATGGGGATTCGTGGGCGAACCGGTGATCGCCAATGCGGACGGGTCGTCGCCCCAGGCTCTTGGGGACGCCGGGGACCTGCCTTGGGCCTCGTGGTCGCCGGATGGGAAGCAGGTCCTGTGCTTGTCGCTGAAGGGCATCCAGATCGTCGATCTGGCCACCAAGAAGATCGTGCGAACTCTGCCGCGCAAGGGCATCTACCAGCAGGTGTTCTGGTCGCCGGACGGCAAGTGGCTGTGCGGCACGGCTAACAACGCGGGGACGCGATGGACCGTCGTCCGGATGGACGTCGCCACAGGCGATCTGAAGCCCCTTCGCGCATTTCAGAACTGCACCCCCGACTGGTTTCCCGATTCCCGGAATGTGATCCTTTCGTCCCGGCCGGCGGGCCAGCCCGGCGCAAACGGATACGGATACACCCAGCTCTGGATGGTGGACAGCGAAACCAAGGACGCCAGCCTCGTCTACGGCGAAGATGGATTCCACATGTACGGTGCCGCGGTGTCACCCGACGGTGCGTATGTCGTGTTCACCAAGGGACCGAAAGACGGTTCCGGCGCCAAGAAAGACGGCGCGCCGATTCACGTGATGCGGTTGAGCGATGCGCCGTCCATTGGCGGCGACAGTCCGGACCTGCGCAAGGTCCATCCCGACACCAAAGATGGCCCGACGCTGCGCATTGGGATGGGCTGGGAACCGTGTTGGACGTTTGTCGATGTCGTCAAGGACTAGGGGCGCGGCCAGAAAGTAGGCAAGCGTCCTAAGTACGTTTGTTTCGCCTCTGTAAGTCTTGTGTTTCTGGTTGAAATTGGGGCCGCGCCTTATAGAAGCCGGC
>JAAEQP010000499.1 GCA_024231375.1 bacterium
ATCGTTCCCACACGTTCAAGGTGCTGGGGTCCGCCGGTATCTTCGGGCAACGCCTCACGTTGCTCAATGCGACCTCCGAGGACCCAACCGGCACGGGCTTTGACGCCACGCAGGGCCCCATCTACAACACGGCGCTTCGTGCGGCCCGTGACATGTACTACCTGAACGAACAGCGCCTTCAGGACCTCACGCGCACCGGCATCCTCGCCGCGGACGTGGACGAGGGCGCGGAGGCCATTCCGCTGGTGGTAGACCTGCACCGCCGCTCCCTGGACTACGTGGACCGCGCCGAGGCCGCCCTCGCTGAGCGGCGGTACGGCGACTACATGCACGCAGCCCGTAGCGCATGGGCCGTGGGCTCGCGCGCCTACCCCATGGTTCTGAATACCGCCAACGATGCCGTCATCAATGTGCTCTTCTACCTGGCCCTGCTCCTGCCGTCCGCCTTCTTCCTGGAGAAGCTGCTGTTCGGATTCCCCGACATCAAACGCCAGATCGTGGGGCGTGCCGCCATCTTCTGCGCCGTGTTCATCTTGCTACGCGTGGTGAACCCCGCCTTTCAGTTGACGGTCAATCCCTATGTGGTTCTACTGGGATTCGTCATGATGGCGCTGACCTTCGGCGTCATGCGCGTCATCTTCAAGATGTTCCAGGACGAATTGAAGCGATTGCGCGCACGGGTCACCGGCGTTCACAATGTGGAAATCGGCCGGAGCGACGCCGCGGGCGTGGCCTTCGGGCTCGGCCTGTCCAGCATGCGGAAGCGTAAGGTGCGCACCCTGAACACGCTCGTCACCCTGGTCATCCTGACATTCAGCGTCCTGTCCTTCACGTCCATCGTATCGCGCAACGATCTGAAGGGCCGCGAACTCTACGACGAAAGCCTCCAGCGCATCGAAGCGCCCTACACCGGCGTGCTGTTCCGGACCCCCCTGTACGGCCCTATCATCGGCCAGACCTACGAATACGTGTTGACTGAATTCGGCGAAGGCGCCCACCTCGCGCCGCGTGCGTGGTTCCCAGGCGGCACGGCCCCGTCCAGTTCCATGATGCCCGTCGCGTCCAGCACCGGCGGCAACGCGACCGTTCCAACACTGCTTGGACTGACGCCCGAAGAGAAGCACCTCTCCCTGACCGACTCCGTGTGGCTGACCGGCGACTGGTTCGCGCCCGGTGACGCCAACGCGGCCATTCTGCCTTCGTCGCTGGCCGAACGCCTCGAACTCACTCCCCGCGACATCGGAACGGCTACCGTCACGGTCATGGGACGACGACTCACCGTACGCGGCATCGTCGACGACGACTACCTGACGAAGCAGGAAGGTTTCCGCGACATCGACGGCCAACCGCTGGCCCCGGTGGACTTCGCCAAATCGGCAAAGACCTTC
Source organism: bacterium (assembly GCA_024231375.1). The sequence continues at coordinate 1,389 of JAAEQP010000499.1, forward strand.
TGGGAGGCCCGGAACACGCGCGCCGACATCATGGCCCAGAAACCGCCGCCCTCGTACCACCATCACACGCCCGGCAACATCCTCATCGTGCCCTTCGCGACGGCCATCGAGATGGGCGGCAACATCCGCAGCATCGCGTGTATCGCCGACGACCCCATGGCCATCACCGAGCAGACCCTGAGCGACGAGACCTTGAGCAAGCTCGCCACGGGCCTCTTCGCGGGCATCGAGGGGAAGAGCTACTGGCTCACGTCGCTGGGCCATGCCGACTTCAAGGGGCTCCTGTCGCTGGTGGTGTTGATCCTCATCGCCACGCTGATCGTGTTCAACACCATCCTCGGGTCACTGTACGAACGGCAGCGCGAGATTGGCATCTACACGTCGCTCGGCCTTGCGCCAAGCCACATCGGCGCGTTCTTTCTGGCGGAATCCTGCGTGTATGCGGTGCTCGGATCGCTGTTCGGCTATATCCTTGGTCAAGTCGTCGCGAGCGTGAAGGTCAATTTCGATCTTGCCCTGCTCGAGGGGTTGACGCTCAACTACTCGTCCAAGTCCGCCCTGTACGCCTCGCTCATCGTGGCCACCGTCGTCATGCTCAGTTCGTTGTATCCGGCGTGGAAGGCCAGCCGGTTGTCGGTGCCCAACCTGGAGCGTAGCGTCCGGCTACCGGCACCCGTCAACGACGCCATGACACTCGATTTCCCCTTCACCTTCTCGGGCGATGCGCGCGTCGGCATCTGCGCCTTCCTGTTCCGCTACTTCGACGACCAGGAGGAACTGGCCACCGGACCCTTCCACGCCCAGGGCACGCGCTTGACCCAGACGGATGACGGAGAACTCCGCCTGGGCGCCCGGATGTGGCTCGCGCCCTTCGACTGGGGCATCAGCCAGTCCATCGAATTGGTTACGCACGACGAGGCGGGACAACCCGTGCTGCTGCTGACGATCCGCCGGGAAGCCGGCGAGGTGAAGGCGTGGCAACGGGTCAATCGACGGTTCGCGGCCGCCCTGCGCCGCCAGTTGCTCCTGTGGCGCACCATATCCGCAGCCGACCGCGCGCGATACACCGCCTACGGTGCCCAACTCCTCTCCGGCGATCGAAACGCCGCCCTCCCTCAGGCCGAGGATGCGGACGCGGAGACGGCGTTCAGCTAGATTCGGGAGGCGCGCGGATGAAGGAATCTCCAGGCAACGGTTGCCATTAGGCGCAATACCCGTTAGCATAGGGCGTAGACCAGCGGAGGAGACCCGAATGCCCGTCGAGACGTTACGCTGGGAGAACGGTACGTTCTCCATCATCGACCAGACCCTTCTGCCTACGGAATGCGAGGTTATCGCCCTCGGAACAGTCCGTGAGGTGTGGGACGCCATCAAGACACTGAAGGTGCGTGGCGCGCCGGCCATTGGCATCAGTGCGGCCTTCGGCGTGCTCGTGGCGATCAAGGAGAAGAATCCCAGGACCACGGCCGCCATGTTGGATACGCTACGGGAAGCGGCCGACTACCTGGCCACATCGCGGCCCACGGCCGTGAACCTGTTCTGGGCTCTGGACCGCATGCGCCGGGTAGCCCTCGAATCCGACCCGGCCTGCGAACCGGAAGCTCTGTGGCAACGGCTCGAGACCGAGGCCGTAGCCATCTGGAAAGACGACCAGCGGCTGTGCCGCGCCATCGGCGAGCACGGGGCTCCGCTGATACGGGACGGCGACGGTGTGTTGACCCACTGCAACGCGGGCGGGTTAGCCACCGCAGACTATGGCACCGCCTTGGCTGTCATGTTCCGTGCCCACGAGTTGGGCATCGGGTTTCAGGCCTACGCCGACGAAACGCGTCCCTTGCTCCAGGGGGCCCGGTTGACGGCGTGGGAACTCATGCGGGCCGGGATCGACGTGACCCTCATTTGCGACAACATGGCCGCGCAAGTAATGCGCGAGGGCAAGATTCAGTTGGTGGTGGTCGGCGCCGACCGCATCGCGGCCAACGGAGACGCGGCGAACAAGATCGGCACGTATAACGTGGCTCTCATCGCCAAGGCCCACGGGATCCCGTTCTATGTGGCGGCGCCGCTCAGCACGTTCGATGCTTCTCTCGCGACCGGCGACGAGATTCCCATCGAACTGCGGGACCCGTCGGAAGTGACCCATGGGTTCGGCCGCCAAACGGCGCCCGACGGCGTGAAGGTATACAGTCCGGCCTTCGACGTGACACCGGCCGACTTGATCGCGGGAATTGTGACGGAGCGAGGCGTCTTGCGCGCGCCCTTCGAGGCGAGCATTGCGGAGGCATTGGGAGCCTGATCGTAACCACATCGGGGGAACTGCAGCAGTATGCTGGTTCGACTCATTGAACACGTCGCCCAACTGCCGGCGGACGAAATCGTCGAGGTGACCATTCAGGATGTCGCCATGTGTGGGGCATGGTACGACTCGTATGCGGGGATCCCCGCCGAAAAGAAGCGCTACGCGGATCTCCCGCTCACTATCGACGACTGGGCCTCCAAGGTCCGAAAACCCGACCGGACGACCGAGGGCAGGCGTCATCAGTATGTGCTACGCGAGTTGATCGACCGGCTCGAGGCGGGCGAGGCGCGCCGCATGGCGTGGGACGAAGCCGCGCTTCTGAACTGGGTATCCGACCTGTCGATCCGCGCGGCAGACGCCGAGATGTTCGAACGCGTCCGGGGGTTGGTTGAACCCCACGCGGGAGCCCTGCACGACCGCCTGGAAGGGCTGGAGGTAGCCCCCGGGCTCCCCAAGCTGTCGGACCGGCTCCACGTGGTCACCGCGCAGGACATCCGCCAGGCCCGCCCGCGGGAGATCAAGCTGTTCGCCGGTATCGACATGGAAAGCCGCGGCCCCGTGCTGGTGCATTCCGGACATCTACGGGTGCTCGACAACGTGCCCGAGAACTGCACGCTGGTGGTGGAAGACGGATCGTGCAGCGTGGACGGCTTCGTCATGGGCAAGGTGGCCGTCACCGAGAACTGCGAGGTCCGGGAGAATATCTCGGGCGTGGTGGTCGTGCGTCAAGGCAATGTCCGGACGAGGAACATTATCGACAAAGCCTATGTCGTGGCAAAATGGGGCAGCGTCTACTGCAGACACTCCCAGTCCCCGGAACTTGTCTTCGCGGGCACGGAGATCTTCATTCAGGAACGCGCCGTCACGGGTAGGTACATTTCGCCCCGCATTCATGTCAAGGGCGACATGATGGGCGGGGAGTACCACGTGGCCAACCGAGTCGTGGCGGGCCGATACCGTCACACGGACGCCCGCCCCCTTTCGATTCTGCTCCGTCGCGAGATCACCTGCCGGGACTACGGCGAACGCCCCGGCGAGGAGGCATCGCGCCTGTTGGCCGAGGCCGCCCGGTTGCGCAGACAACTGACCGAGCTGGAGGGGTGGGCGCGAATGGCGGAACAGGAGGCCGCCCGCTCGGCGAGCACGGCGCTCATCTATCTGTTCGGCGGCGATGCCAACCGCGGCCAGATCGACCGGGTGCGCGCCGTCGAAGATCGGCTCCAACTGATCGAGCGCCTCGTGGCCGGGCTCGGCGCCCTGGGACTGGCGGCGGAGGAACGTCTCCAGGCGATGATGTCGGGTGAAGACACCTCCACCCCGATCCCCGCTCTGGAAGAGCTCCGCGCAAACCTGATGAAGATCCTTCGCGAGGAAGAGGTATCGAAAGACGTGGCCGAGGACGCCGAATCGATGCTGAAACTCTGTGAGAAGATGGCGGCGGCGACGGGGGATAAGTGCGCCATGATCGGGGTCGTCGCCTATGTCCGCGAGCGGGCTCCCGAACGGGCGCGTGACCTCCAGGAGCTAACCGATACCATCGAGGAGCACCAGGGCGAGTTGAACCGGGCGCTCAAGATTCAGGACATGGCCGGCACGATCCGCGGCCCTCATCCAAAGGTACAGCTACTTCGCAAGGTCTTGACGGCTACGGCCAAACGGGCCGCCACCGACCCCCTTATGAAGCGTGTCCAGTCCGGCTACATGCGCGTTGCCTTGCGGAATGTGAACGCCGGTCTTGAACGATCCAAGACGTGTCGCGATAGCATCACCGAACTCAGATCGACGCTGGCCGCTGTTGCTGAACCCTTGCGCAAGGACTATCACATCAACATCGCCGAGGAGAGCGGCGAGGGAGCCACGGCACAGGCGTCCGGACGGTTCGACACAGGCGTGTCCATCTACGCGGATGTGTTCCTGCTGGGTGAGAACAACCCTCCTCGGGGAACCGTGCTTCAACTCAGCAACGAATCGGACCGGGAACGCGTGTTCATTCGCAACACGGCGGGCTTGGTTGAGGAAATCTGACCCTCCGTGCTACCATCCCGCAACGCCGGGCAACCAGTCGCCGCGAATGTGCCGCGCACCCGGATGTCTCACGAGCCATGAGGATACGTGCCCATGTCTGACAGCACGCACATCGTCGCCATCGACGGACCGGCCGGAGCAGGGAAGAGCACGGTTGCGCGGCGCGTGGCCGAAGCCTTGGGCATCGCCTTCCTGGACACGGGGGCCATGTACCGCGCCGCCACGTGGTGGGCCATGCACCGGGGCATCGACATGGACAACGGACCGGCCCTTGCCGCAGCTACGCGGGCCATGCCGCTGGAAATGGCCGACCAAGACGGCGTGTTGCGAGTAGCAGTGGACGGGCAGGACGTGACCAACGCGATTCGATCGCCCGAGGTGACGAACCGGATCTACAAACTCGACCAGAACGCCGACGTGCGCGATCATCTGGTGGCCCTACAGCAGGCGTTTGGCGCGAAGCGGCCGACCGTGGCCGAGGGACGCGACATCGGCACCGTGGTGTTCCCGAAGGCGCGGTGCAAGGTCTATCTCGACGCCGACCTCGATGAGCGCGCGCGCAGACGGCAAGCCCAACTGAAGGAGAAAGGCGTGGAGGCCGACCTCGAACAACTGCGACGCGATATCCACGACCGCGACGAGAAGAGCAGAACCCGGAAAGTGTCGCCGCTACGCAAGGCGGACGATGCCGTCCTCATCGATACGACCGGCATGAGTGTGACCGACGTGATCCAGGCCGTCGTCTCCTTGGCCCGGGAGGTCCTATGAGCCCCCGCCGAACCCCGTGCGACTGGCGGGTTGCCGCCGAGGACCGCGAACAGACCGCCGCGCTTGCCAAGGCCCTGGATGTGCCCCGACCCGTTGCGCACCTGCTGACGTGCCGGGGCGTGGCGACTCCGGAGGAGGGCCAACGGTTTCTTCAGCCGGGCTCCGACTACTTCACCGACCCGTTCCTGCTTGACGATATGGACAAGGCCGTCGATCGCATCCGCGTGGCCCGGGACGGCGGCGAACGGATCACGGTCTTCGGCGATTACGACGTGGACGGCGTATCGGGTACGGCCATCCTGGTGAATGCGCTGCGACGATACGGAATCGAATCCTGCTCCTACGGGATTCCCGACCGTCTGTCGGAGGGCTATGGTCTGAGCCCGGAACGCGTGCGTTCGGCCCACGACGACGGCGTGAACCTCATCGTCACCGCGGACAACGGATCCACGGCCCACGCGTCCGCCGCGGCCGCACGCGAGTTGGGCATCGACCTCATTGTGACCGACCACCATCAGTTGGAGGGCGGACTGCCCGACGCCCTGGCCGTCGTCAATCCCAAGCGTCAGGATTCCTCGTACCCGTCCCCGGACCTCTGTGGAGCAGCCGTGGCCTTCAAACTGGCCCAGGCACTCACCGGCGAGATGGCCGATCTGGACATCGTGGCTCTGGGTACCGTGGCAGACATCGTGCCCCTTCGGGACGAGAATCGCGACCTTGTTGCGGCGGGTCTTGCGTATGCCAAGCGGCATCCCAGGCTGGGACTTGAGCGGCTCGCATCGATAGCGCGAGTCGATCTCACCCAGCTCCGCGCCGAGCACATCGCGTTTCAGTTGGGTCCGCGGATCAACGCGGGCGGCCGCTTGGGCGACGGTATCACGGGGCTCAAGCTCTTGCTGGCGGACGACGCCGACGAGGCGGGACGGTTGGCGGGGCAGTTGAACGAGGCCAATGAGGAACGGCGCGCCATCGAGAAGGAGATCTTCGAGGAGGCCCGGGCTCGGCTTCGCGATTCATACTCGCCCGACCAACGAACCATCGTTCTTGCCGGCTCGAACTGGCATCCCGGCGTGATAGGAATTGTGGCCTCCCGGCTTCAGTCACTCTATTACCGTCCAATTGTCATGATCGCCATCGAGGGCGACGGGTGTGGCCGGGGATCGGCCCGCAGCATCGCGGGATTCGACATCATCTCCAGCATTTCGGCGTGCCAGGATCATCTCGTGAAGTTTGGCGGACACGCCGGCGCGGCAGGACTGACGGTCGAGACCGACAAGCTGGACGCCTTTCGCGAGGCCTTCGAAGCCGAGGCGGCCCGGTTGCTGCCGGACGAGGAACTCCGCCGCGTGCTCGAAATTGACGCGCAGATTGCGTTCAGCGAAGTGGACAGCCAACTCATCGCCTTGATGGACCGGCTTCAGCCTTTCGGGCACGGGAATCCCGCGCCCCTGTTCTGTACTTACGGTGCCACCGTCGTACCCCATTCGTGGCGCGAACTCCGGGGCGGCCACATGCGCGTCACCCTCAAACAGGGCGCGCACATGTTCACGGCTGTGGGGTTCCACATGGGCGACCGCCTGGCCGAGGTCCAGTCCGCCGCCTCCCTGGATGTCGCGTTCACGCCTCAGTTCAACACGTTCCGTGGCGAGACGACCATTCAACTTGTTCTGAAGGACCTTCGGCCCAACGGGTAGAACGAGTCGAGATCCGTCCGGATGGACGAGAACCAGGTGGAGGCCGCGGCCACTGGCAGACAACCATTCGGAAGACCCCCGCAACTTGTGCTAAGATCCCCGCCATGGCTACGTGTGTGCAAACGGCGAACCTGACCAAGGTCTACGGATCCGTCGTGGCGGTCAGCGGACTGAATCTCGCGGTGGAAAGCGGCGAGGTGTTCGGTCTGCTCGGCCCCAATGGCGCGGGGAAGAGCACCATCCTGTCCATGCTGACGGGACTCGTCCCTCCTACCTCGGGCACGGTGACCGTATTCGGGAAGGATCTCCGGCGAAGTTTCCTTGAGATCGCGCCCAGGATGGGGGTGATGAGCGAGCGGCCCGCCTTCTACGAACACTTGACCGCCCGCAACACCCTGCTTCTGTTCACGCGCCTGACGCGCCGCGACGCCGCCGTCGACCAGGCCTTGGAACGCGTGGGGCTTCTCAACGTAGCGGATCGGCGGGTTGGCACGTTTTCCCACGGCATGCGGCAGCGTCTTGGCGTGGCCCAGGCCCTGCTCGCCGAGCCGGAACTCCTGGTACTGGACGAGCCCGCCAATGCGCTCGACGCCGAATCCGCCCAGGAACTCCTCCACCTGCTCCGGTTCCTCGCCGACGAGGCCAGGGTCACCGTCATCATTGCCAGCCACATGCTGCACGAGGTCGAGGCCCTGTGCGACCGCGTGGCCATCGTGAACCGTGGCCGGTTGATTGCCTGCGAACCCATTAGCGGTGTGTTGTCATACGACGAGAGTCAGGCCGAGTTGTTGATCGACGCGCCGGAAGCTGCCGCGAAGCGCCTTCGCGAAGAGCCGTGGATCGAATCGGTGGAGATGCAGTCGGGCCGGTTGTTCGTCAAACTCGGCGACCGGACCATCCATCATCTCAACGCGTTGCTCGTGGGGGCCGGATACCGTATCTCGGGCATCATCCCGAAGCGCCGGACGCTCCAGGACTACTTCCTCAAGGTGTTGAACTCATGATCGTGTCGAAGGCGTCCATACGGCGTGTCTGGAACGCGTATACCATCGAGTGGACCAAGGCCTACCGGTCCAAGACGACGTTCGTCGGGCCCCTGTTGGTGACGGCCGCCGTGATCGCCATCACCCTCGTCCATCCGGTGCGTCATGACGACGCGAGCGACTACGCGTTCCTCGCCAGAGCGACCAGCCTCGTGCTCGACCTGTTGGCATGGCTGCTGACTCTCATCTACTGCGCGGGGCTCATCTCGTCCGAACTGGACAAAGGCACCATCCGGCTGCTGCTCGTCCGCCCGCTGTTGCGCAGGGAATTTCTCGCCGCCAAGATTCTTCACGGGATTACCTATGCGTTCGTGTTGATGGCCTTGGTGTCCGGATCGTCCTGGTGTGTGGTGCTGGCCTTCGGCGACCTCAACGGCGTCGGCTTCGGCGGCGAAGTCGTGTTCACCAGCGCTCAAATGGCGAGTTCGTACGGACTGGCGGCGCTGATCGCCTTGGCGCCGATGACCGCCACCGTCGCCTATGCCGTCATGATCTCATCGCTCACCCGAAGCGCGGCGGGCGCCATCGGCGCCGCCGTGGGATTGTGGGTGCTGGTCGATCTCGTCAAGTACCCGTTGCGAATCGCGCCCTTCGTGTTCACATCCTACACGGGCGCGCCTTGGCAGGTATTCGCGAACCAATGCGATGGATTCGAGACCTCTTGGCTGCCTATGGGCTGGTACGCCCTCGGGTCATCGGCCGTTGCGGCCGTCCTTTTCACGACCGTGGCCCTGATCGTGCTTAACCGTCGGAATCTCCAGGCATGATCTCCCTGGCCCGAACCACGATCCTCGCCGTCCTCGCTGCAACCACCTTTCTGGAACAGGACATTCCCGGCGTCGAGGTGGGACGCGTGAACCCATGGACCGGTCGAGCGTCGGGCAACTTCCGACCGGCGGACCTGGACGGCGACGGCGCCGCGGATGTCGTCCTGCCACGCGAGGTCGCCTTTCAGCGCGACGGCGCATACGCGCGCGCCAACGCGATTGCACTCCCGGCTGATGACATTCATACCGAATCCGAATGCGACATCTGGGGAAACCAGATCTTTCTGCGGTCGCCCGGGCGACTCGCGATTCTGACTTTTGAGGCCGGTGAATGGCGCCACATTCTGCGGCAAGACATCACTTGGCCGGACGACGGACAGGCGGGCCGAGTCCCCGACGTCCGGCAATCCGATGAAACGGGCGGATTGCGATTCGTTCGGTTTCTTCACGATCTCGACGGAGACGGCACGCCGGAACTGGTGGTCGCCTCTCCCGCGGGCCTCCATGTCCTTGATCGGGCAGCGGAGTTCTACGAGGAAGTGGCGCGGCTCGACATATTCCCGCCCATGGAGTTCTCCCACGCGCCGAGTCAGAAGCTCTGGCCCCCGGCCGCCCGCGAGCCGGGACTGCCCGCGCGTCGCCTCACGTGCCGCTACTGGATCGAAGACGGCGCCGTGGGCCTCATCGTCCGCACGGGACTCAGCGATGGGCGGATACGGTTCGCAATCACCCGGTACGCTCTGTCCGCCGAAGCCCCCTTCGGGCTTGGCGAGGGGTCGGCCACAACCGTCACCAATCCTCTGCCGGGCTTCATGGAGCCCTGCCGCCTGAACGAAGACGGCACGATGGACTTCGTCGGGGGCCGGTGGGACGCAGGCGACGCCCTCGCCTTTCCCGCGCCAGTCTACGAGACCTATGTGTCCACGGACGGCGGCGCGGAGTGCCGCGTGTTCCGCTCCCGGGCGTTTCGGCCGCTCTGCTCGTTTGTCGATTTCGACGGCGACGGGCGGCTCGACCTCGTGACGCAACGCGCGGGGCTGTTCGATGGCGGACCGCGGGAGACCGTAAGCCGGTTTGCGTCCCAGCGCCGCGTCGAACACGAAGTGGCCGTCCGCTATCAGGACGCGCAGGCACAATTCCCCGACAAGCCGGACGTCCACGCACGGTTCACGCTGCGAATGGACCGCCCGCTCGTGGCCAACACATCCATGTTCAAACGGTACCGGTCGGGCGATTTGGTGAACCTGACCGGGGACTTCAACGGCGACGGACGCCGGGACGCGCTCCTCCAGGACCGTCCGGGACGGCTCTCCCTGTACCTCACGACCGGCGAGGGTATCCCCGCCCGCCCTAGCGCCACACTCGCCATTCGAGACAAATGGTCGTTTGGCGTGGCGGATATCGACGGCGACGCGCGTAGCGACATCGTGGTGCGATGGGCGGACGCGAGCGGCCGCGAAGACGAGCCGAAGAGCCGCGTGTTCCTCGTGCGGGAGTCGGGATCATGATGGCGTTGATCGGGACGCTGTGTCTGCTGGGCCAGACGCCCCTGCTGAATCTTGACACGATTCCGCTGTCATCGGGTCACGCGCACGTATTCGTGGCCCATGCCGACGCCGATGCAACCGCCGATGTGTTTGTGCTGGAGGGAAGCCGCCTCTCGTGGCACAGCGGCGCAGCCTCCTACCCGGAGCGCAGCCTCACCTTCGCAGAAGGAACGTCGGCATTCGACGTAGCCGACGTTGACGCGGACGGCCAGCCGGACCTGGTGGCGATCAACGGCGCGCAGGTGGTGCGCTACGACCTCGCTGGAGATCTGCCGGCACGCGAGCCCGCGATCATGTTCGAGGTGGATTCCCTGTTCGCCCGCGCAGGCGGCGACCCGTTCCCCCGCGTGTTGGTTGGCGGGTCGAGCGAACTCGCGATCCTGTTGCCCACCGAGCGCGCCCTGGCCGCCTATCGCATCGACGGCGCCGAAGCGGGGTCTTACCCGCCCCAGACGGCCGCACCCGTCGATTCCGCCCCGCTCCCCATGCCGACGCCCTTCATGACCTGGCCGGTCGCTCCCTCCCAGGCAGCGCCGGCGACCGCCATCGAAATGCGGGTCAGTCTTCTGTCCAGGCACAACATCGCGCTTCCGGATGATCTGAACCCCGCAAGCGATCACATGATCGAGTACCGGCGCGGCACGCCCTCCCAAGTCCGCGAGGCCGTGGACCTCCCGCCGGAGCGATGGCCTTGGTTCCCCATCCGCCTGGATCGACCCGAGTCCCTTTGCGCGCTGTACGCCGCTTCGGAATCGACCATCGTCCGAGTGAGATCCTACGCCACGGCGCTTGATCCGGCGGAACATGAGTACCGGATCGGACCGCCACGGCGGTACCCCGGTTTCATCGTGCTGCCCCGCGGCGACTTGCCGGACTTCAATGGCGACGAGTACGTGGACTTGCTGCTATGGTCCAGCCCCGACCCAGGCGTGGGAATCGATTCGTTCACCAGAGCTGCGCTGGACGGCAGGTGGCCTCTGCGGCTTGCGGCGCACTTGTTTTCGCCTGCCAAGGGGCGCTACGAACCCAGGGCCGCCGGCGTGATCGAGTGCAAGATCCCGGTTGGATGGTTCCTCAGGATGGGGGCCGGTGTGCCGATGCGCAACGTTGTGCTGCGGGATTTCGACGGTGACGGGAAGACCGATTGTGCCTTCAACACAAGCCCCACGGAGTTCTGCGTGTGGCGCTACGACGATGGATTCGCGGCGGAGCCGACCGAACGCCACGCCCTCGGCGCTCCCGCCGACCGCGTGGAGTTCAAGGCCGATCTAAGCGGCCAGCAATGCACCAGCGTCGCGTTGCGGAGCGCACGCGCCCTCCACGTCCTGTATGCCGCCAAGTGACTCGGCTCCGCCTATAGGGCGCCGGGGGCGCGCGCGGTGGTGAGACGCCGGTTCATTTCACGAATCACGCCCTTGGCCTCGGAGGTCCGTCCCTGCATCGCGTGGGAACGCGACAGATGAAGACACGCCTGCCGATAGATGTCCAGCGCGGGCTCGCCAAGCGACGGCGCGCTCCCGATCGCGTCGGCGGCGGCCTGTTCGTAGTGCGACCGCGCCCCGGCACGGTCCCGCGCCCGCGCGGCAAGATGCCCCTGCAACACGCGCAGTTCGAGCCCCGGCACCGTCACCTCGGGCCGCGCGTCAAGCAACGCATCGATCCCCTCGGCCGCGCCCGAAGCGTCCCCCTGTTCCACGCGGATCCGCGCCTCCACCAACCCCGCGCCATGTGCGTCGCTGGCCGTACTCGCGGACTCACGGGCCAGCGCTGCGGACGCCAACGCCTCGTCAAGCGAGGGAGGATCGGTCTGGAGTTGAAGCGTGGCCAACGCCGTGTACGTCTGCGCAGCCTGGGCGGCGTTGCTCAACGAGGCCAAGTGTTCCTTGATCCGCTTGATCCCTGTCCGGGGATCAATCGCGTTCAGGGCCTCCTGTATCGCCTCTTCCTCAGGCGAGAGGGGCTCCTCGACCGGCGCATCCGCGTCGACGCCGTCCTGCGCCGGGTCGCTTTCGCCTTTCGGTCGTGAGGCTCCGTCGCCCCCCGTGAACGCACTCGTGTCCATCTCGTCCGTGGCGCGTTCGATGATGAGGGTCTTGTCGCGGGCCTTGCCCGCCTTGGCGACCAGCGGCTTTGCCGCGGCTTCCGGTTTGGTCACGCTCCCGGCGCCGCCGCCCAATAGGTATATCATCGCAAACAGCAGGATGACGCCCACTGCGACGCCTATCAGGATGCGGTTCTGGCGGTCGATGTTCATGGTCACCCGGACCGGACTGACATGGTTGCATTGCCTCCGTACTTCTGACGCCGTCAACATCCCTGATCGCACGCCCGCGCCCGACCGAATGCGTCACCAGACGCCAAGGGCATGTTCGCGCGCCCGGACCAGTCTTGTCAATAGTGTATTTGTCGGACAGGGCAGGTCTCGCTCAAGACCATAGCGGCAAATCGCCCCGTTCAGGGCGTCGATCTCGGTCCGCCGCCGGTGGGCGAAATCCTCGCGCATGCTCGCGTAGTGGGCGGCGGTCGGCGGGATCAGCTCTTCGAACAGCACACGGACATAGGCCTCGGGGGCAGTCGGCTGCAGGTCCACCTCCATGGCGTGGGCCACCGCGTACAGTTCGAACACCACCTCCTTCATCGTCTCGCGCGTGTGCTCGGTCTCCAACAGCGCCCCGTAGGGCACGTCCAACAGAGCCGACAGGGGGTTGAGCGCGGAGTTGTACGCCACCTTCCCCCACAGGACCGTGGCGATTTCGTCTGTGTACACGGTGGGCAACCCGGCCTCGCCCATCGCCTCAGCCAGAAGGCGGACGCGTTCCTCCGGCGTTGCTGGGTCGTATACTCCCAACGCCGTCGGATTGGCGATGACGGTCACATCGATCGCGCCAGGTTCCGTTACGCGGACCCCGTAGATCGCACGAACCCCAACCGTGCGGCGCCAGCCGACAACTTCGGCGATGGCTTCGGCGTTCCCGAGCCCGTTCTGGTAGGCGCATACCAACGTGTCGTCCGTTACCAGCGGCGCCACCATCTCTATTGCGCCCTTGGTGTGGTAGCTCTTGACCGCGACAACCACTATGTCGAAGGCGCCGGGAGTCAGACCCTCCGGCGAGGTAGACGTACGCAGGGTCTCGACGCGATGGTTGCCCCAGATGCCCGTGATGTGCAGGCCCCGTTCGCGGATGGCCGCCATGTGGGGCTCGCGGCCGATCAAGGTGACGTCATGCCCCGCCCGGGCCATGAATCCCCCAACGGCGCTTCCCATCGCGCCCGCACCCATGATCAACAGTCGCATTCCGCCCTCTTCAGGTTGTCAGGAGCGATCGCGGATGAAATCGCGAACGAATCGGGCCTGCTCCTGGTGCCCGTCGATCAACACGGTGCCGAGAACGTCGAACCCCGTGATGCGGCCGTCTCCCAGCGCCTTCACCACGACGTCCCACTGGTGGCGCATCGCGTCCATCGGCATAGGCGCCGCGGACGGATAATCCCGCAGATAGCAGCCCATGCGGATTGGTTTCCCCTCGAATAATGCGCGGCATCGGTCGAGGTCCCGCTCAAGGTCCTCCAGGTGCGGATAGCCCCATACCCAGAAGCTCACAATATCGACATAGGGGATCAGCGGCTCCCAGAACTCGGGTTGGTCGAGTTCCCTGCTATACACCACTGCTTCGAGTTCGAGCCGATCGTTGTGCGCTCGAAGGGCGTCGCGCACCTGGGCACACGAGGTGTGTCCATGGCCCTCGCGCAGCATCAGCCCCTTCATGTCGTCGAAGAACCCGCCGGTGATGTTGTCGAATTTCAGGGAGAGCCGGCTCAGGTCCTCCGCCTCGCGGCACACGCGTTCCACGCTCGCGTCGACATAGTGGTCCGATCCGCCGTTCTCAGTGTCCTTGAAGCACCACTTCGAAACATCGCAGATCACTTCGTCCATGGCGCTGAGCTTCTCCAGCGCCAGTTCGTTGGTGGGGTGAAACATGAAATGGACCTTGCGCAGGCCGAAGTACTCCGCGCCCTCGCCCACTCCGAATATGGACGGATGCACGCCGGGGTCCAATCCCTGCCCTTCCCAAACCCATCCCACGTCGCACAGTTTCATCGCGCAGCGCCTCCCTCGGTCCGTCGCCCACGCCGTTCGACAGGCAAGTGCTCGTCGAGGAACCAATCCATGATGTACACACATCGCCGGTTGATGTCCAGCACTAGATCCATCGCGTGGGGCCATCCTTCCTGACAGTCGTACACGCAGGGCACCCCCAACTCCGTCAGCCGAGCCACCAGCAGGTCCGCCTGCTCGACGGGCACAATGGCGTCCACCGTTCCGTGAAACACCAGCGTCGGGGGGGCGTCCCGGTCCACGTAGGAGAGAGGCGACGCCCGCCGGTACAGGCCCCTGTCGTCTTCGTACGGCACACCGCCGAGAAACCGGCGCACCGCCCCGTGGTTGCGCATGCCGGGCCTCGTCAGGTCCGTTGGGCCGTAGTAGTCGACGACAACCTGCACGGCGCTGCTCACGCCCTCGTGGCCGCCCCGCCCTTCGAGTGCGGGCGCTTCCGAAGCGTACGCCACCATCATGGCCAGATGGGCGCCGGCCGACTGCCCCACCACGCCGATTCGGTTCGGGTTGATTCCATGCGTCCGCGCGTTCGCACGCATCCAGCGCACCGCGCACTTCGCATCCTCAACGGCCGCAGGAAACGGGCGCTCCGACGACACCCGGTATTCGATGCTCGCGCACACATACCCTCTCGCGGCGTAGTGCAAGGCCCAATAGCGATAGAACCCTTTCCCCTTCTCCTCCCACGCGCCCCCGTGGATGAAGATGAGAGCCGGGGCCCGCCTTCCGGTTGGGACGGGACGGTACAGATCCAGCAATAGCGGAATGCCGTCGGCACGGCCGTATTCCACGTCGCGATCAACCGTCACCCCTTCCGGGACCACGGCGAGATGCGGTCCGACCATCTCGTGAGCGCCGGATCGAATCGCGTCGCTCGCCTCGCGGCCTGTGGGGTACCCGGCTGGCAGAGCAGGCAGATCGTCCGCCGTGAGCGGCGGCGCACTGTGCCGCACGCAAGCGCCAAGCACCACCAACGCCAGGGCCGCGGCGCCATTGCGTCTCCGTCGAATCGTCATAGCCATCACTCCGGCAATGGCAGAACCCGGGCGAAGAAGTTGTCGAAGTAGAAGCAGCAATGATCGTTCACGGGCTGGGCCAGATCCATGGTATGGGGCCAGCCTTCCAACCGGCCGTAGACCACGGGGACGCCCAGTTCCTTCAGTTTCTCTACCAATCCGTCCGACTGCTCGACGGGCACGGTCTGGTCCACGCTGCCGTGCAGCACGAGCGTGGGCGGCGCGTTCTTCGTCACGTACGTGATCGGCGACGCCTTGGCGTAGAGTTCGGGATCTTCATCGAACATCCTCCCGAGAAACTTGTGGACCACGGCCTCTTTGCGCGCGCGTTCCCAGGTAAGGTCGGTTGGCCCGTAAAGGTTGACCACCGCCTGGACCCGGCTGCTCACGCCTGCGTGGCCGCCCGTACCTTCGAGGTCGGGCTCGTCCGGCGCGTAGCCCACCATCATTGAAAGATAGCCGCCCGCCGACCCGCCGATCACCGCAATCTTCTCCGGATCAATGTTGTACTTGGCCGCATTGGCCCGCAGGAAACGCACCGCGCATTTGGCATCCTCAACCGCTGCCGGGAACCGGGCCTCCTGGGAGAATCGATAGGCCATGGTGGCCGTGGCGTACCCCTTTTCGGCGAACCGGACGTTGTAGTAGCGGTAGTCCTGCTTGTTGCCCGAGGTCCACCCGCCGCCGTGAATGAAGATCAGAACCGGCACAGGCTTGGAAGCGCTCTCCGGAAGGTACAAGTCCAACGGCAGAACACGGTCGCCGACACGGCCATATTCAACGTCAAGCAGTTCTTTCACACCCTCTGGCACGGTGTCCTGTGCGACAACAATCGGCACCTTGCCGCTCATGACGGCCGCCATCGCTTCTTCAAACGTGGCATACCCTTCGGGTGGTGTCGGCGGCTCGGGAAATGACGCCAGCGGGTCCGGTTTGCCGCAGCCCACGACGCCAATGACACACGCAATCAGAAGTACCGGTACCCATCGGCCGACTCTGGATCTCATCCGTACACCCCCCAGGTTGTTGCGCATCGGACCCGAACAACCAGCGGGTTCGCGTGGTCTCGGCTCTTCAATGCGTGACGCATTTCATTTCCACCCCATCCTACCGTATAATCGACAGGAAACTCACACAGGCTATCATGCTGTTGGCCGTTTACAAGGAGAACACCATGGCGCAAGCGTGCACCAACAAACAACGGAACATGGACGTCTGCAACTGCTCGTACCCCGGCTGTTCGAACAAGGGCGTCTGCTGCGACTGTCTGCAGAACCATTTGCGCAACAAGCAGTTGCCCGCATGCTGTTTCCCGGACGAAGTCGAAAAGACCTACGACCGTTCTTTCGAGGCCTTTGCCAAGGCCTGGGATCTGTAGTTCCGAAGTACAACGGCCCCGCGAGCAACACAACGACCGCCGCGGGGCCGTTTCTGTCTCCACACGTCTCTATTCCACAGTCAGAATCCCGTGGCGGATGCAGTTGCCCGCCGCGCTCTTATGCGTGTAGGTCATATGCACACGACCGTCCCGGGCCTGGATCACCGACGGGTAGCCGAAGGAACGCCCCTCCTTGTCCGCCGGTTCGACGTTCTGCCTTACCGGCCATGTGCGGCCCTGGTCCGTGGAGAACGCCGCCGTGAGGGGATTGCGCTGGAATTCGCTGTCGTTGAAAACCATCAGCCAGCGACCGTCGCGCAACGCAATGGCTTCGATGCTGGCACCGGGGTTCAGCAGGTCCGTGTCCACCGAAGCCGACCAGGATTCCCCGTCGTCCTGCGACTCGCTCACCTGAATCCGGCCCGGCAGAGCGCCGCTGTCCCGCAGATACGCCACCACGTCGCCGTTCTTGCGCTGCACCAGTGACGGCTGGATGGGGCCTAACCCGATGATGGGTTTGCTGGCGCGCCACGTCTCGCCCATGTCGTCCGTGACGGCCATGAGGCACGCGTTGAATCCGTCCGAGTACAAAGGCAGCAGAATGCGGCCACTCGCAAGTTCCAGCGGATGAATCCGCGTCATCCAGCCCAGTTGCCGCTTGCGGTCGTCCCGCGCCGCTTCGACCAGCATCCGCGAGTACGGAAGCGCATACTCGGCCCACATGCCTTCCTCGAGTCCCATCTCGTCGAACCTCGCCTTCATGGTCTCCGCGAACGCTTCGCCCGGCTTCAGGAAGATCGCGTCCTGCCAGTTCCATTGGGGCGGTCCGTCGTCCTGATACACGTCGGCACGGCGGTACTTCAGCACCGCGCACTCCCAACGGCCCGCCAGCACCTGAATCCAGAACAGCCACAACCGGTCCTGTTTGTCGATGAACAGCACGGGATTGCAGTCCGGAAACCCCGGTGAATCGGCCATGACGAACACGGGGCTCCATTCCGACGCGCCTTTGCGCAATCGCGCGCCTTGAACCAGTACATCGGTCGCCGTGCGTTCGCCCGAACCGTGGAACCAGCATGCCAACAGGTCCCCGTTCGGGCATTCCACGATGCTGCTGCCGTGGACATGTTTGCCCTGCGGCGCGAAGATCGCGTTCGCCTCGAACGCCGCGGGCCCGCCACCGGCCCCCACGCCGCAAATCACCGCCGCGACTACGCCCAACCATTCACCTGTCATGATTCGATCCTCCTTTGGTCACGCGCCCGCGGGACGCGCCCATCACTCAGCCACCGCGACCGATGCTTCTCCGACAAGGCCTGCTACAAGATCGGTGACGCGAATGCGCCATTCGCCGAGAGCGTCGTTAAGCGCCGGGACGAATGTGTACTCGCGTACGCCGTCCTCCGCCGTCGTGTACCGATGCCATTCAGTCTCCCGCCCCAGCGGGTCGATCGCGTCAATTTCGATGGGGAGTGTACACGGTAGCACGTTGCCCGATTCACCGCGCACTTCCACCCGAACCACTACGGGATCGCCCACCTTCGCCGCGGCCGGCACCGTCACAACCACTTCGCCTACCGCCTCCGGCAGTGCGGCCACAAGCATGCCTCGTGCGGCGGGCAAGCGCACATCAAACACCGCGCGACCGT
This sequence comes from bacterium, assembly GCA_024231375.1. The sequence continues at coordinate 19,692 of JAAEQP010000499.1, forward strand.
CCTGCTCCTCGTACTCGACGCGGGTGCGGAGGAGCGTATCGTACAGCGCCGGGCGGCCGTCGATGGCGACACTCGCTTTGGCGGTCTGCGGCACACCCAGCTCGAACCGGAGCTTCCATTCGCCGAAACGTGTCCCGTAGGTCCGGTCGTCGTTGA
>JAAEQP010000500.1 GCA_024231375.1 bacterium
CCCGCCCGCCGACGAGGGGAAATGGTTCCAGCCCCGCCCCGTGGCGATTCCGGCTGAGGACGGCGCCGCTCCGGTGGCCGTCATGACCATTCAGCGGGCGTTGAGGTCCGATTTTTTCACCGGCTTGGCCGTGTCGCGCACCGAGGACCTCGGGAAGACCTGGAGTACGCCCGTCGAGCTTCCCGAACTCGCCTGGCGCGACGCGGAAGAAGGGCTCAAGGTGGGCGTGTGCGATTTCACGCTGGCGTGGCATGCGCCGACGGGCAGGGTCATCGGCATCGGCCACACGGCGCGCTACATGGCCAAAGGATTTGCCGGATACGGACACCGTCGCGACTCGACCTATTCTGTCTATGACCCGAAAACGGATCGCTGGACCCCGTGGGTCGTACTCGAACTGCCAAAGACGGACGACGACAAGTACTTCTTCAACGGCGTGCATGGCCAGTGGCTGGTCGAACCGGACGGGACGGTTCTCGTTCCCATCTACTACGTGGGGCCGAAGCAAGAGTTTCTCGCGAAGGGCGTGGTGGCACGATTCTCTTTCGATGGGACGGAGCTGACGTTCGTGGAACGGGGCAAGGACCTCGTCCACAACGTGAAGCGCGGGCTCTACGAGAAATCCCTCACCTTCTTCAACGGCCGCTACTACATGACCATGCGCAACGACTTGAAAGGGTTTGTGGCCGTGAGCGACGACGGCCTCAATTTCGGCCCCATCAAACCGTGGACCTTCGACGACGGCGCCGACCTCGGCAGCTACAACACACAGCAGAAATGGGTCACCCACTCCGACGGACTGTTTCTCGTTTACACCCGTCGAGGGGCAAACAACGACCACATCATCCGGCACCGTGCGCCCCTCTTCATCGCCCGCGTCGATCCAGAGCGCCTATGCGTCTTGCGCGAGACCGAACGCATTGCCGTCCCGGAAGGCGGCAGAGCGCTGGGCAACTTCGACGCCACCACCGTCAACGCGCACGAAACCTGGATCACCGTCGCCGGCGGAGAGGCCTTCTGCGCGCGGATCGTGTGGAACCAGCCGAACGAGCTTGCAGGGCGCGTCAACTAGGGAATACCAACGGTAGCGGGTGGTGTCCTGTGTTAACGGGAGGTGGAGACGGTTCCGACGTGCGGGTCATTGAAGAGTCCCGGCGATTCGGTGCCTGCGAGCACCATGCAACCCGACGTTCCTGCAGCGTTGTTCGGCAGCGCCGCGGACGCACTTTCGAGGAAGGGATGAGCGTATGAAGATCAGCCCCAAGATGGCCGCGTTGATGTGCTTCATGATCATGTTGGCATCGGCCATCTTCACGCTCGGACTGTACTTTGGACAGAACAGCGCCTTGCCCGAAGGATGCCTGGCCGTGAGCCTGACAATCCTGGTTCTAGGCGCGAGTGCAA
>JAAEQP010000501.1 GCA_024231375.1 bacterium
CATCTTGCCATTCATCCTGGCGCAGCAGGTTTCGGCAAGCTCGGCGCATGATCCGTCCTTGAAGCAGCAAGCCCCACGCGGACCGCATGTCGTCCCGTCCCCGTGGTAGTAGCCGCTCCCCGTATTACATGCTTCCTCAGTCAGGTCAGAGCACGGGTGGCCGGGTTCGTTCTCGAAACAACAGGCACCGGTCGGCGATGGAACCGGCGTAAGACCGGTCTGCGCGAGAGAGAAATCCTGGAGTGCGTCGGTGAGCGTGCCCTTGTGCGTAACACGGATCGTGTAGACGCCGGGGCTAGGATCTTCGATATCCACCATCTCCACATTGTCGCGGAAGTTGTCACCGCGCGTAGGCAGTTGAATCGGGTCCGCAGGATCCTGGACGTACGGCTCATGTTGCGTGAGGTCTGGGCCGATCACGCGCAGGTCCAGATCATTCACCAGCATCAAGTCGGGCGGATCCAACGACGGCGGTGGCGGCGTGCCTGGCGGGTCTGTCCAACACGCGGTCACGCGAATCGGACCACTGCCGTTGTAGGTCATGGGCTGGTCGAGCGTCTGCCCCTGAGTGAGCGTCAACTCCTGGATCACCGCAGGGTAGGTTTCGTCCAGGGAGATCAGGTCGGCGGCACTCTGCGCGTTGAACAGGCCCCACCCCCACCAATACACGGGACCGGGCCCATAGAAGCTCTCATCAGCGGAGTGAATCACGATGGCCTTAAGCGTTGCCGCGAGCATGTCCGTGCTCGCGTGGGTGGCGCGATAGTGCTGGATCAGCAAGGCCAGAGAACCGGCGAGGTTCGGTGCCGACATGGACGTTCCGCTCTTGGTTGCGTAGGCGGCATTATCAGTGCGATCACATGAGTACAGTTCGTGCCCGTTTGCCATGATGTCCGGCTTGATCCGTCCGTCGTCCGTCGGTCCCCACCCCGTGAAGTCGGTACCGTAGACATCGAAGGGATCTGTGTAGCCGCCTTCGATGTCCCGCACAGCCCCGACCGTGAGAACGTTTTTGGCGCACGCCTTTCCGCCCAGGGTGTCGAGTCCGTCATCCCCCCC
>JAAEQP010000502.1 GCA_024231375.1 bacterium
CCCATCCACCACGTGTCGCCCACCCAGAAAAAGGGCGTGCCGTCCGCATGCTCGAAGTGGCGCCGATCCTCGGCCACGCGCAATCGGCCGTGGATCGTCAACGGGTTGGCGCCGCAGTACGGCTCCACACCGATGATGCCGGCCTGGTCATGGAGGCCCTTGTCTTCGGGATGCGAGCAGATCGTCTGGTAGGTATAGTTGCCCGTTTGCGAACCAGCGAACCGCACCTTCCACTGGTTGTCATCCGACCAGAACGCCGGCACCCGGGTGATGCTCCCATCCGGCGCCGCGAACTCCACGTCCACCGTCACCTGGTTGTACGGGTCTCGGTAGCCGCGCGACGACGCAAACCGGACCTCGAACACGCTGTTCTGTTGGGAGATGAATTCCATGGCGTCGTCTCCTTCCTCTAAGGTGCCCGAAAGGGCACACTGCGCCCGTCAGGGCGCGCCGCGTTCTCGTGGACGCGCGTTGTCGCCACATCGGTCAGTCATAGAATTTCACGTGGGGTTCGCCCGAAAGCACGTTGTATTCCGCTTCCACGATAGTCGTTGTTCCTTCCACAACCAACAGCGTACAGGCCTTCGAGCGAAGCTGCCGGTGGTGGGCCTTTACCGTGGCTACCGTCAGCATCTCGAGGTCCTCGTCAGAAAGGCTTCTGACCTTGCTATTCACGTACACGCCCACCACCAGCCGTGTCACCTCGACGCCCGTCACCGTCCCGGGACGATACGTTTCCCACACGTCGTAGGTGTTCTGGGCGAATTGCCGCTCCCGTTCACCCTTTGCGGTGATGATGCCCGTCGCGCCCGTGACGATGCCCGTCCGTTTGTAGTCCTCGATGTCCGGGGCCCGTTCTCGTTCCGCATGGCGCACGAAGTACGTGCTCACCGGGAAACTCAGTAGGATCAGCACCACGCCGAGGCCAATCAGAGTGTGTTCGCGCTTCTTCTTGCGCCGAAACGCCTTCTTCACCGCATGGTAG
>JAAEQP010000503.1 GCA_024231375.1 bacterium
CCAACGTCCGATGAGTACAAGTGGACGAACTCCCTTCCCCAAACGGCCGGTATCGGCCTCACCTTCGAGTATCTGCGTCGAACCCGAGGCCCCGGCGAGTCCTTTGCCGCGAAAGACGTCGCCCTCAAGGCGCACGCCGGCGACTGGCACGTTCCCATGCAGGCCTACGCCGACTGGTGCCACGAGGCCTGGCCGTTCCGGCCACGTCCGTCCGCGCTCACGCCCATGGTCAACATGATCGCGGCGGGATGGGGCCAGAGTCCGCTCTTCCGGGACGGCGCCTACCGCACGGACTTCGTCCAACCACGCTGCGACTGCATTGAGCTCATGTCGTGGTGGGAATGGGCGGACCTCGGTCCGTGGCGAACACCGTGGGACCAACTCGAGGAGAAGCTTGGCGAAGCACAGTACAAACGGTACCGCTCCTACTACGTGGAGGATCCCGTTACCGGCATGACGATGTATCCCATCAACCGCGGCGACTACGACGGTTACAACAAACGCTGGGGCGGATTGCCCGCGCTGCAGAAGGCCATCCAGAAGTATCGCGAGATGGGCGCGGTGCCGACGCTCTACACCGATCCGCTCCTGGCATGCGACAACTCGAAGTGCGGCCGGCAATGGGGCAAGCTCTGGGGCATCGTTCAGCCCGATGGCGAATACCGGACGCACTACCATTCGTGGAACATGTGTCACGACGTGGCCGAGTATCGCCAGTACGTCGCGGACACCATGCGGCGCGTTATGGCGGAGACCGGCGCCGACGGCATCCGCCTCGACGAGTATGGCCATCGGGGCGCGGCATGCTTCAACAAGCAGCACGAGCACACCTTCGCCGAATGGGGCTGCACCGAATGGCAGCGATGCATCGCGGAAACGACAAAGATGGTGCGCCAGGCCATGGACGAAGTGAAACCGGACTCCGTGCTCACCACGGAGCATCCTGGCTACGACTACCTCATGCAATTCATGGAAGGCTGCATCACGTACGATCTGACCGTCCAGGCGACGCCGCTCCGGCCCTTGGAGTGCAA
>JAAEQP010000504.1 GCA_024231375.1 bacterium
CGTGTTGGCTGACCCTGGCTTAATGCCTAGCATTTGCAGCTTCAACCCTGTAGCCGTAACGCTTGCGCCATTCGCGCCCGTCAGGCTCGTCAGATCGATGGTCGCCGCGCCCGCCGTCAAGGTCGTGGTCCACCGCGCCGTTTTCGTGGCGGGCACCGGGGTGTCTGCGTCCACTTTCGCCACCTTCGTCAGTGATGTCGTGATACTGTTGTTCGCCGCGGCAATGCCCGTGTCGGTGAAGGATTCCTCCACGACAATATTGCCGGTGAAATGTGCTGTAACTGCCATTTATCTCGTCTCCATTGGCCGCGCAATCGCCGCCGTTTCGTGTAGTATTTCCACTGCGCCTTGGTCCCGCATCGACTCCGCCACGCTCCGGCACATCCGCGCCGTGCCGCCGCCGTCCACATACCGCACCACCACAATCCGCCGCGCGCCTGTATCCGTAGCGCCAGCGTCCCGCTGGCCGTATCGCTGGCGTCCCTCCGGCACTTCATCTGTGCAAGTCAGCGTCACTGGCTCAGCCTCACATTCGCCGTGCCGCTCGTGTAGCCGCCCGCCTTCACGCCGATCCGATACAGCACATCACGCTCCGGCTCCGTGAGCGTCGCCTGCGTGGCCGAGGTATACGCCGTCGGCATATCCAACCACGTCGAGCCGCTATCAAAGGACCGCTGCACCGTCACCGTCGCCGTGAATGTCCCGGATACCGAGACATTAAACATCCCATGCAACGCGACGTTGCCAGTAAACGTGTTTTGCGCCGTGATAGCCGCAATCACAACCATGCTGCCCATGCCCTAGCTCCCCGTGGCTTGCCAGTGGATAACGTCAGCGGCCGTCAGGTCGAGCGTGGCCGCACCATCCGCCACACTGATCGTCCCGCCGGATTCCGTCACCGCGCCGTCTTCCGTCACGTCCACGCCCGCGCGCAACACCCGCGCGGCAAAGTGGCTCACTGTGGTTAGCCCAGTGGTAATGTCCGCGGCGTTCGCCGTGGCCTCATCCGAGGTCACCGTGTGCATTCCGCACACCGGCGCGCCCGCCAACTGGACACCGCCAACCTTTACCCCTCCGGTAAAGTTCACGGGACAATCCCCGTTAAATGTCAGCGCTCCGTCCACCCATTCCGATCTCGTTGTCATATCGTTTCCCCTTATGGGGTTATGGGAGGGGAGATATTGCACTCCCCTCCCGATATTATCCCTATGCTACCGCTGTAGGCAGGCTGGCGCCCGCATGCTTCGGACCACTCAAAATGGCCACAACCGCCGCGTCCACCGCCGCGTTCGCAACCTCATCCAGCTGCAGCCGCACAAACGGGTAGCCCTCCGTGAGCGATTGCGCACGCACGCGCACCGCAATCATTTTGTTGGCCCCCGCGGCTACCGTCACGCCCGCCGCCGTGGCCGCCGTCAACGCACCCCAGCTGTCACTGGTGGTTGCGCTTGTCAGCACCCGGTAATCAAATGCGATGGCCGTTTCATTCGACGGCGTCACGTCGTCACACTCGGTAACCAGGATTTTCGCCGTACCCGTGCCGCCCGC
>JAAEQP010000505.1 GCA_024231375.1 bacterium
GATATCTGGGCTACCGACGGGAAACCGTGGACCATTGGCACGTCGGACGAAACCTTTCAGACGGCCAAGCGGGCGGTGGACGCGTGCTGCGCGGCGGATTGCGAAACTTTCCTGAAGATCGCGTTCGATCACCATTTTGAGTGGTTCAACGATGCGGCGTGGAGCCGGGCCTACAACAACTTCCGGCAGTTTGCCATCTTTGCTCGTGACACGGGGTGTACGGGCATCGCGTTGGACATTGAGTATGTGGGCGAGCAATACAGCTTCACCTGGGAAGGCTACGACTACGACGGGTACACGCGGAAGGAATTGGTGTCGAAGATCCGCGAACGGATGACGCGGGTCATGAGCGTGATGTACGACGAGTTTCCGACGATGGTGTTTCTGACGTTCCCGGAACAGGGGCTTTCGTTGGGCGCGCACATCCATGCGTGTTGGATTGAGGAGGCGGCCCGCCGCGGCGCGCCCGGCGGCATTCATTACTGCACGGAGTCCACATACCGCAATCCGAACATCAACTACATGTTCGCCTATCCCTGGGCGCACAACGTGGTGATTCAACGCATTCTCAGCGATAGGGCGCGGGAGTACTGGCTGAAGAAATGCACGATAGCGTCGGGGGTATGGCCGTTCGGGTCGGACCAGTTCACGGACCTGCGGGGGCCGGGGATGACGCTGGCGGAGTTCAAGCAGGCCTTTGCGGGATCGCTGATGACGTCGCCGCGCTACAACTGGCTTTACGGGTCGCGGTGCATTGAGCAACTCATCGGACGCGGGTTGGACGAGTACACGGGCGATGAAGATATCGAAGCGCATCTGCGTGTGTTCGCAGACAAGGAAGTTGTGATAGACCCCAAGTACATCGCGCTTGCCGAGGAACTGCGCACGAACGGGCTGAGGGATTTCGCGCCCGACCTTGGGCTCATGGTCGCGCCGCAAATCGTGGGGCCCGACGATGTGCCGCGGGTGCAGCTTGCGAAGGCCGGGGCGTACGACGAGGGGCAGATCGACGGCTTGTGGGACGCGGCCCTCGCGTACTACCGGGGAGAAGATGTGGACCTACGCGAACGGTTTGGCACACAGACCCATTGGATGCTGTGCGGGCCGTTTCCGAATCCCGGTATGGACTTCGAGGGGCACAACGCCGTGTATCCGCCTGAGGAGGGCATTGACCTTGCAGGCGTGTATGATGGGCTTGGCGGCAAGGCTCGTTGGCTCGAGCATCAGCAGGATGGCCCGCTGGCGTCGGTGGACTTGACGAAGGTGTTTGAACCGACTGAGCGCGTGTGCGCGTACGCGTTATGCTATGTGGAGTCGCCGCGCGAGATGGACGTCCAGGTGCGGTTGGGCACGAACGATTCGGGGAAGCTGTGGCTTGATGGCGAATTGGTGTACGACTACCCGTACGAAGGCGGCGCAGTGCTCGACCGGGATGTGGTGGCGGTTCGCTTGAAGAAGGGGACGACGCAGGTGTTGTTGAAGGTGTGCAACGGTGCGCTGAACTGGGGGTTCGTGTTTCGGATCACGGACGCGGCTGGGAATCCGGTTGAGGGGCTTGGGTATAGCGTGCGCGCGCCGGGGACGGCGCGATCCGAAGAAGCCGGGGACGGCTTCTTCTAGCGTCGGCTCCGATGGGGTGCGCCGAGGGGGAGTGATGGACACTGCGTGCTCGCCGGACCCTTGGCCCGCCTTGACGCACCCTACGAATGCTTGGACACCTTCGGTGGTTGGAGTGGGCGCGCCGGGGACGGCGCGATCCGAAGAAGCCGGGGACGGCTTCTTCTGGCGTCAGCTTCGATGGGATGCGCCGTGGGGGAGTGACGGACGCCGCTTGGAACATGTCCTCGTTTATGCTCGATCAGGTCGGTGCCTATTTCGCCGCGGGCGGGACGGCGCCTTCGACGGGGGTGTACTCGTGCTTGAGTGTGCCGTCTTTGGCGGCGTGCCATACGCGGTAGCCCATGGGCTCGCCGTCGAAATTCTTGCTGGTGGTGTCGGACGACACGAACAAGATGCCGTTGTGTTCGTTGATGACTTGGCGGTGGGTGTGTCCGGTTATGACGGCACGCACGCCGGTGGCGGCGAATAGGTCGAGCATGGCCTTGCGCCGTTCGGGCGGGATGTTGAAGTACTCCTCCGCTTCGTCGGCCGTCTTCAGGAACAGGGGATGATGTCCGCAGACGATGACGGGTTGGTCTTTGGCTTTGGCCGCTTCGAGTGTCTTCTTCAGCCAAGTGTCCTGTTTCTCGCTTTCGACCGGGGTTTCCGTCTTCCACAATCCCGTGTTCACCACTACGAAGAGATAGCCTTTGTGTTCGAAGGCGAACTGGTCCTTGCCGACGAGCTCTCGGTACTGCTTCAAGGATTCCGGGGTGGGCGCGTTGCCGACGTCGTGGTTTCCCGATACACAGTGGCAAGGCATGGCGAATCCTTTGCGGATGGCCATGAAATCTTCAAAGGACTTGGGCTCCGGCACATTCACCAAATCGCCGCAGATGACGACGAAGTCGGGCGCTTGTGCGTTGATCTGCTTCACGGCGAGCTTGAACGTGTCCACATCGTGTTCGTATCCGCCCATACCCAACTGGGTATCGCACATCTGAACGAACGTGAATCCATCATCTTCCGCGGCCGATGCGAATCCTGCCATTGCCGCCAACACGACACACGCGAGAGCAAGAAGATAGCCCGATTTCATCGTTTTTCCCTTTCCACGCCTGCGCGTGCGATTACGGAGCAGTTACAACCGATACAGACGCGTAGTCCTTCAGAATATCCTGCAGACGGTTCGTTTCTTCCGGGTACCGGGCGGCCAGATTGCGGCCCATCCCATCGCCCTGCGATACATCATACAACGCCACGGACGTGTCCCGCGTTCCCTGGGCTTCGGTGAAGGGGCGACGGTTCGATTCCCACAGGAGCCGCCACTTCGCCGAGCGAACGGTCAGGGTCAGCGGATCGCCGGTCATGGATACGACATTGCGGTCTACCAGGCCGAGCCTGAGGTTCACGCCATCCACTGGCGTTGCGAATGACGCGTCCGCCATGGCGGCCAAGGTGGGGGCGAGGTCGTCTAGTCCTGCCGGTTTGGTGTGCCGTGCCTTGCCCAGGATGGAGGAACGCAGAATCAGGGGCACGTGCAGCGAGTCCTCGGTTAACCCTACCCGTGCCTGGTCACGTTTGAATGCAAAGGCATAGGGGGACGTTACGGCGACGCACAGATGGCGTCGCAGACCCGCGTCCCACAGACGCCGAACGAAGGCGCCGACTTGGGTATCCATGTACAGCAAGGCTCCGTCGTACGTGTCGCGAGCCGACGCCTTGGCTCCTTCCTCGATGAACCCGGCGCCGTAGCGTGGCCGGGGTCTGACCTCGCGCAACTCATGAAGGCGCAGAACCAATAGAAACGGTTCGTCGGCATGCTCCGCAGCCCAGGCCGTGGCCGCTTGCAACGTTGCCGCCGAGCCAACGGTGGGTGCGGGGTCTTCGTTCTCCGAGGTCTCAACATCCGCCGCGTACCCCACGTCGTAGGTCTCGAACCCTCGTTCGAGTCCCGTACCGTGCTTGAGGTCGCCAGCGCCGTCCGATTCGACGAAGGCGGCGGTGGCGTATCCTGCATGGCGCATCACCTCGGCCAAGGTCTGCACATTGTCCGCAAGGGGGCCGGTCTGGCGGCCCAGGACGCCGTGGCGCAGGGGATTGACGCCGGTCAAGGTTGTTGCCATGGACGCGCCCGCTTCGGGGGCCGGTGCGAAGGCCTTCGCGAAGACGCGGCCGCCGAAAGCCATGCGGTCGATCATGGGCGTTGTATCGCGTTCGTAACCCATGCATGACATGTGAGCGGCGCCGAGACCCTCGATGGCTATGATGACGAAACTCGGTTGAGTGTCTTCATCGTCGCGTTCCTGGTGCATAGAGGGTCCGGATACGAGCATGGAGCGGTCCGACAAGCGCACGGGCCGCAGTCCGGTCATAGCGCGCCAGGACGGTTCCTCGTCTTCCTGCCACCACACGGAGTAGGACGATGCGCCTGGCGGAATGTCGGCATCGGACAAGCGGAAGGTGGCCCATCCGTCTCGATTCAGCTTGAGGTATCGTTCGACGCGTGTTGGCGCTGTGCCCTGTAGGTCAACCGTGACATACACGCCCGACAGGGGACGCTCCGCGTTGTGGTCATTGGCCAAGCGGAGGGTCAGGCCACGGCCGACCAGATCGGCGGACCCTTCCAGGGGCACGCCCTCGAGTATGGCGCGGGCCTCGGCGTACGTCGACCCGACACGGACGGGTCCCGTTTGGGTGGGGGCGAGGGGCCGTGCCTGGACCAAGGCGAAGTACCACGACTGAACGCCGAAGAAGGCGCCCACTCCGCAGAGACATGCCCCGCCAAGCCAGGCGAGTGTTGCGAAGCGGCCGCCCGGTTCGGACCGGAGCACTGCGTAGAAGGAGACCAATTTCAGGATACCGTGAAGTGCGCAGAAGCAGCCGACGTAGATGAGGGGTTCCACCTTGGCCAGCATGGGATGAGGCCAGGCGATTTCGATATGGAGCAGGTAGGGTACGAACACCAGGACCGCCGCATGGGACAGGGATTCGACGAAGAGGTAGGTATTGCCTTTGGCGGGCCACAGGAACTGGAGCACCACCATGTACAGAATCTGGAGGGCCATGTAGCCACAGGCGACGCCCACCGCCACCATGACTCCGCCGCGGAATCCGGGGATGTAGTTTTCCGCGCCCAACAGGCTTCGTACGAAGACCCCGACGGTCCCGCCCGATGCTCCCAATGCGAATATATACAGCGCCAGCAACCTTGTCCCCTTCTGATGTCGGTGGCACGCCCGGCTTGCGCGAGTATAGACGACGGCGCGGAGTCGGGTAAACCATGGCGGCGGTTTGGGCGTTGGACTACTGGTGGTATCCCTGGGGAGAGGAAGAGGTTCCTGGGGAGAAGAATGGGACGTATACGTCGCATGGGACCTATGAAGAAGATGGGGTACGGCTACAGGGCGGACGCAGTCGGGGTCGGATTGTTCGGGGGAGTGGGCTTTGCTATCATCAGGTGGTAGTTTGAATGTCTTA
>JAAEQP010000506.1 GCA_024231375.1 bacterium
AGCGAGGAACGCCCGTTCCTTGCTTTCTCCCTCCCCTCCCCCAAACCCCCTCCCCCACGGGGGCGAGGGGGCTTCGGCCACACGATTATGGAAGCGGTACATTCCAACGCTCCTCACCAGCCTGCTCCTAATCACCCCATCGCTCTTCGGAGGCACAGCCGAATTGAAGACCGACACGTTCCTCCTCCAGTTCGGCGACAACGGTCTACCGGCCAAGTTCTGTACGCTTCCCGGTAAAGAGACGGTCCTGGACAAGCGAAGGACCGGCCAAGGTTTCTACCTTCAAGAACCGGACAAGAAACGAATCCCGCTGAAAGCCACAGTCAACCCGAACGGTGACCTGACCGCGCGTTCGGCCGACGGTCGCCTGGAGGTCGTCTTCAAGGTGCGCGTGACACCACGCTACCTCGCCTTCCGCATCCAGAGCGTAAAGGGCATCCCAACCGCGCGCGGTACGTCGCTCCATTTCGAGGTCAACGCGAATGCGCGCGCCCGCGTCACTGAACTCGACTACATGACCCGCGTGCAAAACCTGGGGTACGCCGTGCGCGTCCGCTGGGAGTCGATCTGGTGCCGGTCCAAAGTCAACCCGCTGGGCGGCTTCGCGCTGTTCGTCGCCAACGACGAGAAGGAAGGCGAC
>JAAEQP010000507.1 GCA_024231375.1 bacterium
AGTACATAGCGGATACGGCTGAGCTCGTGATCACCGGCGGCGTGTTTGTTTTCGAGTCTTCTGCAGGTGAATTCAGGATGGGCGACTCGTACGGGGAAGCGAAGATCCGGGTGTATTCCGGGAGCCTCACGAACGAGAGATATTTCGCAGATCGTGGCCCGGCGGCGCCGTACAAGAACCGGATCTATCTCCACGGCGGCGACATTACGATGAACTCGACCTCGGAAAGCCAGCGGCGGGTGCCTTTCAGGTTCAATTCGGCCAACAGTGCGAGCCAGGGAGCGCACATCAGGTTCTACTTTGACCCGGATGGCACGGGCGTGCTGAACCTGCGCAACACGGACCTGTTCGGCCAGTGGAACTGGATGCAAATGACGAACCAGATGGTGGCGAATGAGCCCAGGTGGTGGATCTACGACCCGCTTGACCCGCTTGATGGCGGATCCCCATGCACAGCCACAAGTCTTCTGTTCACGGCTACGACCATAGGCGGCATAGAGTTCACGCGAATTCGCATGGGCGGACCTATAGTCGACAACGCCAACGGCGCGACGGACGTGACGCTGACGAACGCGTGGCTGAACGGGACGCTGTATCCCACGCCGCGCGAAGAATACGCGGTCTATGTGTACTGGGGCGATAATGACGGAGGAATGGATCCGGGCTCGTGGGACGACCATGTGCTCCTGGGAACGAACATTACCCCACACCCTGCAGACCTGGGTGCGTATGTCGATGGCCGGGGCGCGGATACTCTCTACTACTATCGATACTGCGCGAGTAACGAGAACGAGCGGGCGTGGGCACTGGAAACGACCACTTTCGCGGTCGCACCCGTGAAGTTGGGTGTCGTGGACGGGGATGCTGCCGAAGAAGGCGAAGATGCTGGCACGTTCATGGTGTCGCGCTCCGCAGCACTGACGGGCGGGGACTTGCTGGTGGGATACTCGATTGGCGGCCTGGCCGACGGCGGCGAAGAC
>JAAEQP010000508.1 GCA_024231375.1 bacterium
CCGCCCATGGAAGTCCAGCGCCACGTCCGCGTCGCCCGCCCCTTCCCGCGCCGCCGCCACGCGCGCTTCCACCTTCTTCAGCACGTCCAGTCCGTCCACGATCTCCGTGGCATCCACCGGACAGAACTTCATCGCCGAGAATCCCGACTCGACACACGCCCGCGCGCTCTCCCGAATCTTGGCCGGCTCATCCCCGCCGCACCCGCCGTACACGCGCACTTTGTCGCGGCACTTCCCGCCCAGCAACTGGTACACCGGCAGCCCCGCCGACTGCCCGAAGATGTCCCACAACGCCATGTCGACACCGCTCAACGCGCTCATCAACACCGGCCCGCCCCGGTAAAAGCCTGCCCGATACATGCTCTGCCACAGATACTCGATGCGCAACGGGTCTTCATCGACCAGAATCCGCGCCAGTTCCGCCACCGCCGCCACCTGCGTCGCCGCGTGCCCTTCCAGTGTCGATTCACCCCACCCCGCAATCCCCTCATCCGTCTCCACCTTGCAGAACACCCACCGTGGCGGGACCGGAATTGCTTCAACCTTCGTGATTCTCATGGCGTTACCTCGTGTTTGCTTGTTCGAAGGCTTGATTCTGAGGAAAGAGACGTTCCACTTCAACCTTGTGGGGGGAGTCCGTGGCTAAATTCTTCTTCATCCGACAAATCGCCGTCGACCACCGTCACTTCGCTCACCCCGTGTTCCCCGTGCCCC
>JAAEQP010000509.1 GCA_024231375.1 bacterium
CGCCGATGGACCGACCACCGTGACGCACGTGGGCCACATCCGGCACAAGGAGACCGACCGGATCGCCGCGCTGGCCACGGAGTTGCGGAAGTTGGGCGCCACGGTCGACGAGTGGGACGACGGCCTGCGGATAACGCCCGGCACGTTGCGCGGCGCACGGATCGAAACCTACGACGATCACCGCATGGCCATGAGCCTGGCCGTGGTCGGACTTGCCCTGCCGGGCGTGGTCATCCTCGACCCCGGCTGCACCGCAAAGACGTACCCGGACTTCTTCAACGATCTGGGGAGTGTTGCCGGAAGAGGTTAGCGATTCGTGGCAATTTGGGTGCGGCTTAGCGCGGATTGGATACGCGCTGACCGACCGCGGTGTCAGTCGAATGTTGCAGCAATTCATCCGCGCGGCGCATTATCGCGCTACTCGGTTCGGCGCGCGCAGCGCTCCAACTGGCTGGGTCGCGGGCTTCCAACCTTCCGCGACAGTGCGTGCAAATAACCTTCTTGCCGAGGTACTCCACTCGGATCTGCAAGCGCCGACCACACGTGGGACACTCTTGCACGAAGTATGCTGAACTCGACATGAGGGTACCTCCTGACGCCAATCGGCCATCCGTCTCAGGAACACTAATGTACGACAATCGATTCAACCGTTCAATAACACCGGGGATGGGCAAGTAAAAGAGGGTTAAGCTGTGCCGCCTGGTTAAGCTGGGAGGCCCGGAAGGCATGCGTAGGATATCGGCGACTCTTCTCAGGGTCAGCGTGC
>JAAEQP010000510.1 GCA_024231375.1 bacterium
TCAGAAAAGTATTAATGGTCTGAACAACTACGTCAGAGAATTCTTTACAAAGAGTTACTGGCTTCATGAGGTGTATCCCGCGGATGTGCGGGAGTGCCACGAAGGTGGCGACATCCACATCCACGATCTGGGCTTCCTTGGGCCCTATTGCGCGGGTTGGGACCTCCGCCAGTTGCTGATGCGTGGGTTCGGCGGAGTGCCGGGCAAGGTCGAGAGCAAACCCGCCAAGCACTTGCGGTCGTTTCTCGGGCAGATCGTAAACTCGACCTTCACGACGCAGGCCGAAAGCGCGGGGGCCCAGGCGTGGTCGAGTTTCGACACGTACTGCGCCCCGTTCATCCGCTACGACAAACTGACCTACGACGATGTGAAGCAGTCGTTGCAGGAGTTCATCTTCAACCTGAACGTGCCCACGCGCATCGGATTCCAGTGCCCCTTCTCGAATCTCACGTTCGACCTGACGGTGCCGTCTACGCTGAAGGATCAGGCGGTGATCCTCGGCGGAGAGGTGCAGGATGTGACGTACGGGGATTTCCAGGAGGAAATGGATCTCTTCAGCCGGGCCTTTTGCGATGTGATGATGGAAGGTGATTCGAAGGGGCGCGTGTTCACGTTCCCGATCCCGACCATCAATGTCACCAAGAACTTCAACTGGAACTCGCCGGCTGTGGATGCATTCATGCGCACGGCGTGCAAGTATGGCATCCCCTATTTCGCGAACTACGTCAACTCCGATCTGAACCCTGAAGATGCGGTGTCGATGTGTTGCCGGTTGCGTCTGGACACCAAAGAGTTGCGCAAACGCGGTGGCGGTCTCTTCGGAAGCAACCCGCTTACGGGGTCGATCGGTGTGGTGACGTTGAATCTTCCTCGCGTTGCGCATCAATCCCGGAGCGAACAGGAATTCAAGGCGCGCTTGTGGCAGCTTGTTCAGGTGAGCAAGACTTCATTGGAGATCAAGCGCAAGATCATCGAACAGCAGACGGAGCGAGGCCTGTATCCCTACTCAGCGCATTTCCTTCAGGAGGTGCAGGCGCGCACGGGCGAATTCTGGCACAACCATTTCAGTACGATCGGTGTTGTGGGCATGAACGAGGCGCTGTTGAACTTCCTGGGCAAGGACATTGGTTCGCCGGAGGGGCAACGGTTTGCGGCGGACATTCTTGGATATCTGCGTGAACTGCTGGTCGATATCCAATCCGAAACGGGGCACGTGTACAACCTTGAGGCGACGCCCGCGGAGGGCACGGCCCATCGTTTGGCCCGGTTGGACAAGGCCCGGTATCCGGAAATCGTTGCGTCCGGGAACGGGACGCCGTACTACACCAACTCCACCCAGCTTCCCGTCGGGTTCACGGACGACCTGTTCGAATCCGTGGAACTGCAGGATGAATTGCAGTCGATGTACACGGGCGGCACGGTCCTCCACGCGTACCTCGGGGAGAGCATCGAAGATGTAGAGGTGAGCAAACGGTTGATTCAGAAGGTATTCTCGCGGCACAAGCTGCCCTACCTGTCGCTGACGCCCACCTTCAGCATCTGTCACGACCACGGCTATCTCCGCGGAGAGCAGTTCACATGTCCGGACTGCGGCGGTGAGACCGAGGTCTGGTCGCGGGTGACGGGCTATCTGCGCCCCGTGGCCAACTACAACGACGGGAAGAAGGCGGAGTACTTCGAGCGGCGCAAGTATGTGCTGCCGGAACGATTCGAAGCCGAAGAGGCTGCCGGGGAGTTGGTGGGGTGAAGATCGCGGGCCTCCAGAAATGCTCGTTGGTGGATTGGCCTGGCAAGGTGTCGGCGACCGTATTCACTCCCGGCTGCAATCTGGACTGTTTCTACTGCCACAACCGGAATCTCCTCGCGGCGAAGCCCGAGTTCGCGTTGCACGAGGCGAATGATGTTCTGACGTGGTTGACCCGCCGGGTCGGGGCCGTCGATGGCGTTGTCATCAGCGGTGGAGAGGCCACGCTCCAGCCGGGTCTGGTGTCGTTTGCCCGCCGCGTGCAAGATTTGGGCTTCTCGGTGAAGCTGGACACGAACGGAACCCAACCTCGGGTGCTCGAACGTTTGTTCGAGGAGGAGTTGCTCGACTACGTGGCGATGGACGTGAAGGCGACTCGGGAGCGCTACGACGATATCTGCGGCACACCCGTGTCCGAGTCGGCCGTGGACGCGAGTATCTGCCTGATCCGGGGGGCGGGCATTGACTACGAGTTCCGGACGACCTGCGTTCCCGAGTTGACCGAGGACGACATGGTTTCGATCGCGCGGCGCGTTGCAGGCGCTCGCAGCCTGATCTTTCAACAGTATCGTCGACCTCCGGGGGTTTCCGCGAATGCCCCTCGCTTCGCGGCGCCGCCGCACACGGCGGACTGGTTCCGGTGCGTGTTGGAGCGGGTGGAGGGCCTTGTCCAACAGTGCGCGACCCGAGGCGTCTCGGAACTGGCCTTCGCCGCGACCGGATGACCGCGCCCCCGCCGCCGGATTCACGAGTCGTTGATGCACGCGGCTCGAACGAGTCCGGCATCCGCAAGCGGCCGGCCGGTTGGATCCGGAACTGTCATGGAGGCAACCATGAGCAGGCGATGCCGGTTCTGCATGTCGAAGCACCTCGAAGAAGTGGTATCGCTCGGCACAAGCCCGCTTGCGAACGTCAATATCCCCGCGGAGCGCCTTGACGAGCCGGAGGTCTTCCTCCCGTTGGACTTGCGGGTGTGCCAGGATTGTCTTCTGGGGCAAGTGGACGACTTCCAGTCACCCGCCGAACTGTTCGAGGACTATGCCCATTCTTCGTCGTGGTCGGACGCGCGGTTGGCTTGTGCGTGCGACTTCGCTGCAGCTGCCGCGGAGCGGTTCGCGCTTGGTCCCGATTCGCGCGTGCTTGAAGTGGCGTCCAACGACGGCTATCTCCTCCAGTACTTCGTTCAACGCGGTATCCCGGTCCTCGGGATCGAACCGGCGGCAAACGTGGCGGCTGAAGCCGAGGGCCGCGGTGTGCCCACGACGGTCGAGTTCTTCGGCGCGGACACGGGCGGGCGCCTGGCGGCGGAAGGGTACGCGGCAGACCTCATCGTGGCCAACAACGTGCTGGCCCGTGTGCCGGACCTGAACGGGTTTGTCGCAGGTCTCCGGAACGCATTGAAGCCGGACGGTGTGCTGTCCGTGGAGTTTCCGCATTTCCAGTGTCTCATCGAGGAAACTCAATTCGACACCATCTACCACGAGCACCTGAGTTACTTCTTCCTGTCGGTAGCGCTCAGTCTATTCGATGCACACGGTCTTCGTGTGTTTGACGTGGAAGACGTTCCAACCCATGGCGATTCGCTACGCCTTTTCGCGGCGCGAAGCGACTCATCCGCTCATCTTCCGTGCGCATCGGTGGAAGCGGCCCTCAAGGCGGAGCACGATGCCGGGATAGGGAACGCGGACTACTACGAGTCCTTCGCCGAACGGACGCGGGCGGTGAAGCGCGATCTCCTCGCCTTCCTTATCGAGGCTCGCGGATCGGGCAGGCGGATAGCCGGATACGGGGCGCCGGCGAAGGGCAACACCTTGCTGAATTACTGTGGCATTCGCACGGATTTGCTCGACTACATCGTCGATCGAAACCCGCGCAAACAGGGCCTGCACACCCCCGGCACCCGCATTCCAATCCACAGTCCGGACATGCTTCGCGAGACGAAGCCAGACTATATCCTGATTCTGCCCTGGAACATCCGCGAGGAGGTGATGGATCAGATGAGCCACATCCGCGAATGGGGTGGCCGATTCGTGGTGGCGATTCCCGAGTTGCTCGTGCTTGAATGAGATTGGCCTTCCGGGCGTGGGCCGTACCGGTGGTGTGCCTCAGAATCGGGGAACACTGCCTGAGGCAGGGTCCGCTAGAAACGGGGCATTCCAGCTTTCAACAGGCCCGCGCCCAAGGAATGGACCGTCCGGACCGGGTCCCACAGGATGGCGCGGCCGACACAGAAATCCCCGGCGCTGCATTGCAGTGCCGGGGATGAAACGACTTCGCGTGGATGTCCGGCAGGGCGGCCTCGCCTAGCGGCCCACCTTTACGGTCTTGCGCGTCATTGCTGCCTTCTCGGCGGCCAGGATGACTTCCAGCGAACGTTTGCCTTCCTCACCGGAGCAATAGGGCTTCTCTTTGCCGAGGCAGGCGCGTGCGAACGCGCCGCTCACATCGAGACCCCACGTGTCGTCCTCATTGCTGGCAGCGTCCGGCACATCAAACTCGATGGTGCACTCCGGGTTGACCAGATTGGCGACCAAGGGTTTGTCCGGCAATTCGCAGACCCGCAACGTGCCGTTGGTGCAGTGCAGGATGGTGTAGTTGGCCTCCATCCCTTTGACGGTCCACGAGGCGCACAAGGTGCCAACGGTGCCGTCGGTGAACTTGAGGCAGGACACGAAGTTGTCTTCGATATCCGTGTTCTTCTTCTCAAGGCGTTCGAAGAACCCGGAGACCTCGGCCACTTCCTTGCCGGTCAGGTGACGGATGAGGTCGGCTTTGTGCACGCCGAGATCGGCCATCGCGCCGAACCGGGCTTCCTTCTTCTTGAAGAACCACTTGCCCGTGGGGCTCCAGTTCTCGGGTCCCGAATGACCGAACATGGCGGTGACGTGAAGGATCTTGCCCAGAATGCCGCTGTCGATGACCTCTTTGGCCTTGACGTGCGGCGCGAACCGGCGTTGGCTTTGGTTCACCATGAGCAGCCTCTTGCACTTCTTGGCCGTGTCGATCATTCGTTGGGCCTCGGCGGAACTCGTGGCCATGGGCTTCTCGACGAGGACGTTGCAGCCCGCCTTGAGCGCAGCGACGGTCACCGGGCCGTGCTGGTAGTTCGGGGTCGCGACCGTGACCATGTCGAGGTTCTCGGCCTTCAGCATCTTCTTGTAGTCGGTGTAGATCGTCGCACCCGGCGCCTTGTCGGCTGCCAACGCGGCGGCTTTCGACTTGATGACGTCGCACAACGCGACCACTTCGGCCTCTTCGCACACAGCGTAATCGGCCACATGCAGGTGGCGTGCAATCTGCCCGCAACCCACCACTCCAGCTCTTAGTTTCTTCGCCATAACAAGGCCTCCGAATCGGTAGAACAAGCGACAACGTTCGTACACATTGGGCCGTATTGTAGACCTCTGATCGGCCGGACGCAAATGCCAAGAGGGCGGCGCGCTCTACGTCAGTCCACGTATCCCAAAGTGCGCAGGCGCTCCATGCGCGCCTCGTCCTCGGCGATCGATTCGGCGCCTGTGTCGAGCGCGGACGGCGGTGTGAAGAACAGCCTGTCCATGATTGCGGGACGGTTGCGCTCGCCTCTCTCCACATGGATCGTGAAGGTGCCGTCCGTGACGGCGTACGTTCCGATCTCAATCGTCGCGAAGTGGCCGGCCTCATCCTTGCGAGGATCGGCGATCGGCCGAAACGCGGCATCACCCTCCGCCTTCACGAGAAAGGACGATCCCGGCGACACGGACACGGAAAGCCCGTACGTGCTGTCGGGTACAGTGAAGTCGAGCCGGACGGCCCCTTCGTTAGCGCTCGGCATACGGGTGATGGACAGACGCCGCCAATCCGCGTCGCATAGCCACTCACACCGTGGGTGGTTCGTGGCGGGCAAGCTCATCTCGAAGACCTTGTCAGGGGGGCGGAAGCCGAGAACCTTCCAGACGTCGTAGAGAGGCGCGTACTCGTCGCGGATTCGGGCGTGCATCCGCCGGGCGATCTCTCGATGGCCCTCCAGCACGGGCGTGCGATGGGCAAGCCGGTCCGGTGCTGACCAGAGACTGTCGTCACCCGAGACCGGATCCCACAGGTACTTGTAGTCCGCGTCCCGCAGGACGTACGTGAACCGGTGATCGTTGCCCTCATACCGCCAACGCGCGATGGCGAACACCGCCTGATCCGTGTCAGAAGAGTCCCCGGTCACACCCACGAGACTCTGTCCGTCGAACCGTGCCGGTGTTCTGAGGTTCAGCAGATCGACCAGTGTCGGGACTATGTCGACGTTCTCCGTTAGGGCTGTCACGCGTCGTCCCGCCGGAAGTCCGCCACCAGCGACGATCAGCGGCACCTGCATTACCTCGTCTGAAGGCTGCCCGATGGCGGCATGCTGGGTGCTTCGGCCGTCCTCGCCCAAGACGTCGCCGTGGTCGGCCGAGATGATGATGATGGTGTTCTCGGCAAGGCCCAGTTCGTCCAGCCTCGATACGAGGTGACCGATGTGATCGTCAGCGTACAGAATGCTTCCGTCGTGAAGGCCGCGGAGGTATTCCTTCTCCCGGTCGGAGAAGGGTGGCGCTTTCGGTCCCCGCGGCCAACCGACCCGGAGGAGATTGATGGCCGCCGCGTCGGTGCCACTCATGTCCTCCGGAAGCCAACGGTCGTAGGGCGGCGACAGGAAGTGAGGGAAATGCGTGTCGAGTGCGTGGATGTACAGGAAGAACGGCTTCGTGCGGGCTTGTTCCAGCCACGGAAACACGCACGCATTCAACTCTTCGAAGGGCGAGTACCCCAGCTTGGGGTCGTCCGGGGCGACGACCTCGATCCGGTCGAAGGCGATGCACAGCCGCGAATCGGACTCGAACCAAGGGCTGCCTGAAACCAGAAACGTCTCGTAGCCATTCTCACCCATGATATGCGGCAACAGCGTTTCGTCCTCCGCGGGCACTCGGAAACGGTCCGGCCAGTCGGATGTCCACAGGCACGATACGGGGAAGTACCGGCCCGACATGTAGGAAGCCACTGAAGGAGACGTGAAGAGATACTGGGCATAGTGTTGCTCGAACACGACGCCTCTGGCCGCGATCGAATCGATGGCGGGGGAGGTCGGCCGTTCGTACCCGTAACACGAGAGATTGCCGGCCCGGCATGCGTCCAGCACAATCCAGATGACGTTGGGGCGATCATCTGCTTCCACAGGACCCTCCGCGCGAGGCAACTCGCTCGGCGGATCGAGGTGGGCGGGCTGGTCACATGCAGCCAGGCACACGGCAGCCGAAGCCAGGGCAACCACACGGTAGAGAGCCCCGAGTCGCACCTCAGGTCCCACTATGTCCGGTCGAA